>DAOWJU010000220.1 GCA_030640215.1 Desulfuromonadales bacterium | reverse complement strand
TTCCTTGATGTAAACTACACCGGGACGTGAGTTTTAATGGCGTGTTTTTTGCATGTTTCCTTAAGGACTAAACTCCAAATTAATGGTTCAATAGATACGCTATGAAACGAAATTTCATCATCACTTTAGCTCTGGCTCTGTCCTTGTCTTCGTTTTCCTACGCGTTGCCCATTTCTGATTCAGATAACCCTCACAATATGTCAAACCAGGCAACCCACACTGGTCCTAAAGCAGCGGCGACATTAGCGGGCGGCACGGATCGGATCTGTGTCTTTTGCCATACTCCACATTCAGCCGCGCCGAAGTCACCTCTCTGGGGTCGCCCTGATCCTGATTTGATGGGCACATTTCCCCTCTATGCTGACGCGGGTCTTGCGATCAAAACTGATACAGCCAAAACTGGTTACGTTGCGGGTGCAGAATATCCCAATGGTTCTTCCCGTATGTGTCTTTCCTGTCATGATGGTGCGACCTCGATTGGTGTGCTGCTGGTCGGAACGCCAATCACTATGGAGGGTGGCAGCGAAACCATTACCAAGGTATCGGCGGTTATCGATCTGTCGACATCACATCCGATCTCGTTTAATTACAACAATGATGTTGTTACTACTGTTTTGAATCCCGTGGATTATCAATTACCCCTCGGTCTTATTGAGGTACCGCTTGATGGATCCGGGCAGATGCAATGTACAACCTGTCATGATCCGCATGAGGATACCCGGGGTGATGCAACCTATGGCAACCTGCCGTTCTGGCGTCATCAAGGCAATCTAACGTCCTACGATGATGTCTGCAACGACTGTCATATTGCGGCGCCGATCTCAGGATCACTGCCACACACTTTACCTTAAGCCCATACTGATTCATGGTGGCAGCGCCGCCGATGGACATGATAATTATGAAGTTTCTTGTTTCTTATAGAATGTTGTCAGTACTGCTTATCGCACTCTTCTGTCTGTCTCTGTCCGTTGTTTCAGTCTCTGCAAGGCAGGAAGGCAAGCTGCAGGGCAGCCACGGTGATCGCTCGATAATGTCGAAAAGCTGCCGTGCGTGCCATAGAGGCATGCAGATGGCGGTCAGCGGTGAAGAGCGGACCTGCCTACCCTGTCACAGTGATGCAACAGCTCAAGCAGAGATGATTGAGGCGGGATTCTTGAAGAACACCGGCAGTCTTAATCTGTCCAATGTTCTTTCGGAATTGGCCAAGCCTTACAATCATCCCGTACTGACAACCCAGGGCGTTCACCGCAAGAATGAGACGCTCCCTGAAGAGATTGTCAATGCTGCACGACATTCTGAGTGCGTCGATTGCCACGATTCGCATGTGGTGGAAAAAGACAACCCGTATCGCGGTTTGAAAGGTCGTCGGGTTGGCAACTTTATGGCCGATATCGCTCAGGAATTTGAACTCTGTTATCGTTGTCATTCTGAAAGCGCCAACCTGCCAGGAAATTCCTCCAACAAGCACGAAGAGTTTAAGACGACAAATCCGTCTTTTCATCCAGTCGAGGGGGAAGGTAAGAACACCTTTGTTATCAGCCTGAAGCAGCCTTACGTTGCACAAAAGCAGAAGCCGAATGATGTTTCACAGATCAGTTGCAGCGATTGCCACGGTAGTGACGATCCGAATGGACCAAAGGGGCCGCATGGCTCGAATTACCCTGGCTTGCTGGTTTTGAACTATCAGATGGATGACGAACGTTCAGAGAGTCAGCAGAATTATGCGCTCTGTTACAAGTGCCATGATCGTGTGAGCATCTTGTCTAATGAAAGCTTCCAGTACCATTCCTTGCACATAGAGGGTAAGTCGGGAGGGCAGGGCGGAACTTCCTGTTTTACCTGCCACGATGCTCATGGCAGTAACCAGTATCCTCATTTGATCAAGTTCAATGAAAACGTGGTCTTTGAGAATACTGATCGTAAATTGAAGTACGAAGCCCAGGGCTATGCGGCCCGGCATGGTGCCTGCTATCTCAACTGCCATGGCGTTGAACACAACCCCAAAGAATATTAGTCAAATGTTGATCACTTTACATCTGCACGGCCGGTCTTTTTAACCGGCCGTTTTTGCGTTTTTGATAACGATTTTAATGGGTTTTTCATTCAGTTTTTTCAGAGATTGTGTTAAATAATAAGGCTAATGTCGACCTACCGCTGTAAAATTGGAACTACTGATGGACGGGTGCTCGAGAAGGAGTTCGAGGCGGCGAGCCGTGAGGCCCTTCAAGAGAGTCTTGAAGAGCAGGGTTTCTTTGTCTTCAAAGTTCGCAAAGTCTCTTTGCAGTGGTTCTCAAAGGGGGGAAGCGGGGCAAGCTTAAGTGGCCGCCGATTTCTCTCCCTGAACCAGGAGATGCTGGTTCTGATCCGTTCCGGCCTGCCGATTTTGCAGGTTCTCGACACACTGGTTGATCGCATGGAGGCGGGGGGGCTGCTTAATACCCTGCAAGACATACGCAGCGACGTGAAGGGCGGCAACTCCCTTTCCGAGGCTTTCGGACGTTTCCCGAAGATGTTCCCGCAGCTCTACGTAGCTTCCTTACAAGCTGGAGAGCAGTCGGGAGATTTGCCGGTCACGCTCGCTCGCTTTATTGAATATCAGAAGCGTGTCGAAGCGATCAGGGCTAAAGTGCGCAGTGCAACTTTCTACCCGGCACTTCTGTCTGTGGCCGTTACGGTGGTACTCGGTTTCCTCCTCCTGTACGTGATCCCGAGTTTTACCCAGGTCTATGCTGACGCCAACATGCAGCTGCCGCTCTTGACCAGGATGGTGGTCGCTCTGGCCAACGGCCTGGTGGCGGGATTGCCGATCTGGTTGCCGGCAATATTGATCAGCCTCTTTTTGTTGCGGATCTACGCTCGGACAGACGGTGGGGCTCTTATGCTTGATAAGGCTAAGTTATGGCTGCCTTACTTTGGGCCGCTGTTGAGTGAGTATGCCCTTTCAACCTTCTGCCGGACTTTTGCCATAACCATGGCAAGCGGTCTGCCGATTGTACAAGCAATGCAGATGTCGCGGGGAACTCTGAACAATAGGGTTCTGGAGAAAGGTCTTTCTGATGCGGTCAATCGCATTAAGGAGGGATCCAGGGTCTCTGAGGCTCTCGAGCAGACGGGCAACTTTCCGATTATTGCGCTGCGTATGATCGGCGTAGGCGAAACCAGTGGTTCATTGGTTGATATGCTGACCGACGTTTCGAATTATTATGAAGATGAAGTTGAGCGGCGCCTGGATCGTTTGACCACGATGGTTGAGCCGTTGATGATGATGACGATGGGACTTCTTATCGGCGGTATCGTCGTTGCCATGTATATTCCGATTTTTCAAATGGCTGGAACCGTACAGTAGACTGGGACTGATGCATGCAGTTTGAACATCGCAAAATTGGCGAAATTCTGGTCGAGATGGGGGCGCTCGCTCCTGCTGAAGTGCGTCTTGTCCTTGATCAGCAAAGTCAGTCGAGACAGCGCTTTGGCGAAACGGCCATAGCCCATGGCCAGCTCTCCGATGAACTGGTCGCCCAGGCTTTAGCTCAACAGTTCGGTCTTGAATATGTTGACCTTGATACGATTATTCTCGATACGGAACTCGATGCAACCCTGCCCTCTGAATTGCCGATTCGCTACAATTTCATTGCGTTGAAAAAAACTGATGATGGCTTGGTGATTGCGATTTCGGATCCAACCAATGTTGCGGAGCTTGACGAGCTGGAAATGCAACTCGATACTCACTTGGTTTGTCAGGTGGCGGCACGCAGCAAGATTGCCGCACTGCTTGAGAGGAGCCAGGGGTCGAAACAGGTTCTGCAGGAGGTCTCCGAAGATTTTAAACTGCAACTTGTCAAGGAGACGGATAAGGGCGAAGAAGTCCTCTCTATCGAAAAACTTACTGACGACAGCAGTCCGATTATTCGCCTGATTGATTCAACTCTTTTCGATGCTCTGAACAAACGCGCCAGTGACATCCATATTGAAAGTAGTCCTGACGGTGTGCAGATCAAGTATCGGGTCGATGGTGTCCTCTTTCGCGCCACGGAACCTTTGGACGGGCGCTTCCAGGGACCGATCATCTCTCGTATCAAGGTCATGAGCGAACTTGATATCTCCGAACGACGTATCCCTCAGGACGGCCGCTTCAAAGTGCGCATGGGCACCAAGTCAATTGACTTCCGGGTCTCCATTATGCCGAGTATCTTCGGCGAAGACGCCGTTATCCGAATCCTCGACAAAGAAAGTATCGCCAAGGACCTGCACGGCCTGACCCTTGATGTGCTTGGTGTCGAGGGCCACGAATTAAAGCGTTTCCGGCGTATGATCCGCGAGCCATATGGCATGGTGCTGGTCACCGGACCGACCGGTAGCGGCAAAACGACCACGCTCTATGCCGCGCTGACGGAGATCTATAACGAGCAGGAAAAAATCATCACTATTGAAGATCCTGTCGAATACCAGCTCAAGGGAGTCGTGCAGATTCCGGTCAACGAGAAGAAGGGCTTGACCTTTGCCCGTGGCCTGCGCTCTATCTTACGCCATGACCCGGACAAGATCATGGTCGGTGAGATTCGTGACCCTGAAACCGCGCAGATTGCTGTACAGTCTGCCCTGACCGGACACCTGGTTTTCACCACGGTGCATGCCAATAACGTCTTTGATGTGCTGGGGCGCTTTTTACACATGGGCATTGATGCCTATAACTTTGTCTCCTGTCTGAACTGTGTCGCTGCCCAACGACTGATTCGCAAGATATGTGTCCATTGCAAACAGACTGTGACTTACGATCGCCAGGCTTTTGAGGAATCCGGGCTCGATTATGATCAGCTCAAGGATCACACCTTCTATGAAGGAGCTGGGTGCCGTGAGTGTAACGGCCAGGGCTATCATGGCCGTACGGCGATTCTTGAGCTTCTTGATCTGAATGACGACTTGCGTGACTTGATTATTAACAAAGCCCCGGTCAGCCGTCTTAAAGAGGCCGCTCGTGCCTCAGGAACTGCTTTTCTGCGCGATGCTGCGGTGGAAAAGCTGCTCAAAGGGGAGACGACTCTCGCAGAAATCAACCGGGTCACCTTTGCCGATCAGGCCGGAGTGCGACAATGAGCAGGATTTATGTTGGTGTCGATATCCAGCCAGACGGGCTTTACCTGGCAGCGCTGCAGCGTAACCGGGCGCATACGCAACTGGTCGGACTGCGCTTTGAAAGCCTGGAAGGTGTCATGGAGGTTTCCAGTCGCCAGCCGAATATTCGCGATGCCCGGCGTTTTGTCGAAGGGCTGCGCCGCGGGGTCGATGCTCTCGCTGGCCAGGAAGAACGCATCTCTTTGAGTTTGCCTGATCGTGCTGGCCGCATTTATCTAACCGATGTCGATGCCCCGTTCAAGTCGCGTCAGGAAGGGATTGATATTCTCAAGTGGCGTCTCAAATCAAATCTGCCTGCGCCCCCTGCTCAGGTTAATCTTGATTACCAGGTGCTTGATAAACGTGATGATGGTCGCCAGAGATGTATTGTTGCGGCCATTGCTCTGCCGGTTCTCGAACAATATGAGGATCTTGTCAATGAAGCCAACCGTCACGCGATCCAGATCGATTTCCACTCTCTGAATCTCTATAATTATTATCGTCCGCGTCTCGACCTTGGCGACGAATTTATCTTGGTGGGGTTGGAGCATGGCCTCCTGAGCATTCAGTATGTGGTTGGTCATAGCATCTGTTATCAGCGTGTCAGTGAATTTAAAGCGAACCCGGAACGGACTTTTCGTGAAATCAACCGTACTCTTGTCGAAGCCTACGAGACTTTTCCGGTCATGAAGCGATGTGCCGTCCTGGCACACGTTGATCCTGGCATGGAAGGTGATATCGGTAAGCTTCTCTCTGCCGCATTTGAACGTGAAGTCAAATGTCTGGATCCGGCCCTGAAGCGCTTCGGTGGTGTGGGGAAAACCGGTGGGCTACAACCTGTTGGTCCTGTCATTGCCGCCTTGGGCGCGGCAGAGCGCATGATGTAAGTTATGGAAATTAAACTTAATCTATCCAGTAAACCTTATCTGAACCGTCAGCGTATACGTCTCTGGCTGCTGCTGGGCAGTGCTCTCATGGCATTAGTGCTGGTGCTTAACTGCTTCTACGGATATCAAAACTGGCGTCAGCTGAGAGTACTTGAAAGTCGCTTCTTGGAGTTGGGAGGGATGGTCTCTGGTGTGCCGGGAGTTACTGCCGATTACACTCCGGAAGAGTACGCTGCGCTCAAGAGTGAAGTTGCTCTGGAAAATGAAATCATTGCTGCAGACCAGTTTCGCTGGACAATTTTACTGAGCAGGTTTGAGGAACTATTGCCTGCTGATGTCAGCATCCGCAGCATTCAGCCTGATTTTAACGGTCATTCCGTTCGGCTTGCCTGCATTGCCCGTGATGTCTCGGCGATGACACGCTTTGTCGATAACCTCCTGACCTCGGAAGACCTCAGCCAGGCTTACTTGCAGGGCCATGGTGAGGTTACCTCGGACCTGGGTGGTAGAAAGCTGGTGCAGGTTGGTTTCTCTCTGGTTATCAGGGAGGCTTTCTGACGCGCTTGCGGGAAATGGTCGAACTATTGTGGAAATCTCAGCGGGGTCTGTTGCTTCTCCTCGGCACTTTGCTGGTTTTGAATCTGCTGTTGTTTACTGTGCTTGAACAGTGGATCGTGCTCCAGGTCGCAGAGCAGGAAAGTCGTTTCCTGCAGAAACAGACTGAAGTTCGGCAGTTGATGCGTAAACAGGGGCGTGCGGCGATAACTCCGGAACAGCTCTATCTATTGGCCAGTCAGGATACCATTAAATTTCAACAGGCCGTACCGGACTATCAGGAATTCACTGGCCTGATAGAGGAGTTGCTGATTCTTTCCAATCGGGCACACCTGGATATAACCCGGATCGGCTATTCCTCAGAGAAATTGAAAAAGAGTCCCCTCTTGAAATTCAGTCTGAACTTCAATGTTGTGGGAGATTATGAACAACTCAAAAAGTTTATCCACTCTCTGGAGCAATCTATTCGTCTGATTACGATCAAGCAGATCAGTTTGCAGGGTGCGAATGATGATGGGGTTAACCTGCGTTTGAGCCTGGAAACATTCTTCCGGACGGGGAGTCGTGAGTTATGAATCGCAAACGCGTCATACTTGCGGCACTGTTGGGAGTGCTGGGCCTCTGTCTCCTCTACGCCTATTTTGCAACACCCCGGCTTGAGAAAGCTCCACCCAGAGCAGCTCGCCAGAGGGCTCGCACTAGCGTCAAAGTGACAAAGGACGTGAGGCCTGCAGGAGCTCAGGAACGTATTAACTTCAATTTTCTGACGCTTGAACCCCAGGCGTTCGCCGGGGCAAAACGTGACATTTTCCGTTTCGGTCGACGCTCTCCCGTTCGAACTCAGCCTTCGGTTGCAAAGATAGAGACTCCGCCGCCGGTAATGAGTGTTGCAGTGGCACCAGAGCCACCGGTGGTGCCGTTTGCAGTCGTGCAACAATCATTAGGGGCATTCACCTTCCTTGGCTTCCTTGAAAAGGCCGGGGAAAAGACGGTCTTTCTTTCCAGTGGCGGCAACCTTTTTCTGGTTAAACGTGGAG
>DAOWJU010000270.1 GCA_030640215.1 Desulfuromonadales bacterium | reverse complement strand
CGACTGTGGCGAGTGTCTTCTGCAGCCACCAGGTCGACTTCGCTAAGAATTCTCACCGCCCGATAGGTAATATCTTCCAGATTGCCGATCGGCGTTGCAACCACGTAAAGAGTCCCTGTGGTCTCCCTGCCCTGCTCTGCTATCATACCGGTCAGGTATCCTTTCCGGTAACCTGGTCCAGTTCAGACAACCAGAGGGCGGAGCTGGCATCGCTAGGCATGCGCCAGTCGCCGCGTGGCGAGAGAGAGACACTACCGACTTTCGGGCCGTCCGGCAGGCAGGAGCGCTTAAACTGCTGGGCAAAGAAACGCTGATAAAAAATCTTCAGCCACTTCAGTATCTCTGCTTTTGAATAATCTTCAGCAAAAGCCCGACAGGCCAGGTCAAGAATTTTGCGCGGCGCAAACTGATTGCGAACAACCTGATACAGGAAGAAATCGTGCAGCTCGTAGGGTCCGACATGTTCCTCGGTTTTCTGGCTGATGTCGCCATCCGCATCAGGCGGCAACAATTCAGGAGAAACCGGAGTGGCACAAATGTCGTGCAGAGTCTCCGCAGCCTTGCCGCTGAACTCGGCTTCTGCGCACCATTCAATCAGATAACGTACCAGGGTTTTGGGAACCGACGCATTGACACCGTACATCGACATATGGTCACCATTATAGGTTGCCCAGCCAAGAGCGAGTTCCGACAAGTCACCAGTACCAACCACGAGGCCACCAACCTGATTGGCCAGGTCCATAAGAATCTGGGTGCGCTCACGAGCCTGTGAATTCTCATAAGTAATATCATGCTTTTCAGGATCCTGGCCGATATCGGCAAAATGCTGGCGAACCGCAGCATCGATACTGATGGTCCGTAAAGTCACGCCAAGTTCCGCAGCAAGAGTTTCGGCATTGCCTTTCGTCCTGCTCGTGGTACCGAAACCGGGCATGGTGACTGCCACGATATCATCACGTGACCACTTGAGCCGGTCAAAAGCCTTGACCGTCACCAACAGCGCCAGGGTGGAATCAAGGCCACCGGATATTCCCAGCACAACTTTCTGGCTGCCAGTGTGCATCAGGCGTTTCATCAGACCGGTCGTCTGAATGGCAAAGACCTCTTCACAACGTTCCTGTCGTTCTTCAACGCCAACCGGAACAAAAGGATTCCTGGCAATCGGACGCAGCAAGTTATCCGCCTGGCGTTCGGTCACTTCAACCGGCACCAGCAGAAAATCCTGGTCCGCCTGGCAGGCGGCATAGCTGTTGTTGCGCAGACGCTCGTGCACCAATCGCTGGATATCAATATCAGCTATAGCAAGCTGCGTCTCAAATTGAAAACGCTGCGTTGCCGCGAGAATCTGACCGTATTCTGCGACCAGGGAATGGCCGGAAAAAACCAGGTCAGTACTCGATTCCCCCGGACCGGCCGATGCATAGATATAGGCTGCCAGGCAACGAGCGGATTGCGACTCAACCAGGGCCTTGCGATAGCTGCATTTACCGAGGATCTCGGGGCTGGCAGAGAGGTTGATCAGGAGAGTCGCTCCGGCGGCAGCCATGGACCCGCTTGGTGGACTGGCGACCCAGGCATCTTCACAGATCTCGAGACCGAAGAGACAGTCGGGCATACCATCAACATCAAAGAGCAGATCAGTGCCAAATGGCGGGGCTTCATCAAGCCAGGTCAATTGATCGTCAACCAGATCAACCGAGCTGGAGAACCAGCGCTCTTCATAAAATTCCTGAGTATTCGGCAGGTAGGTTTTTGGGACCACACCACAGATGCGGCCATGACTCATGACCACCGCGGCATTGAAGAGTCGGCCAGACTGACGCACCGGCGCACCGGCAATCAGAATCATCCCGGTCTGTTCACTTAAGGCCGTTAAGGTTTTGAGACCATCACGAACGTTTTCCAGCAGGCTCTGCTGATAGAACAGATCACCACACGAGTAGCCAGTTAGAGCAAGCTCTGGGAAAACAATCAGCTGCACGCCCTGATCAGCAGCCTGCAAGGTGGCTTCTTCGATAGCAGCCAGGTTAAAGGCAACATCAGCAACCTTTAACGCCGGAGAGACCGCTGCAACTCGAATCATGCCCAGCTCACGCAGTAACATTGTCACCTTGAACCTCCTCACCAACTTGTCATGTCAGAGAAATGACTGAAAGAGTTACGAGTGCCGCGTCAACGACAAACTGACGCATCCAACTTGTTCTTTTCCGCGCCAGCTTCGTTATGCCTTAAGCCACGTAGTTACAACTATGCAACTCAAGGCATGCCTCGCTGGCACAAAAAATAACTGCGTTGTATTACGCCATTTCATCATTGACACGACACTAAGTTTAAGGGGGGAAAGGGGAAAAAGCAATCGGAACGCGCGTTATATTCCAAACGCGTCAGGGATATGCTCGATCT
>DAOWJU010000202.1 GCA_030640215.1 Desulfuromonadales bacterium | reverse complement strand
TTTGTCGGCGGTCTGCTCTCTGCTGGCATCAACGTCCGTGACATCAAAATGATCTCCCTGCCGGTACTTCGCTACAAACTGGCCACCTTCGGCGAAGTCGGCGGCATCCATTTCCGCCAGTCGCCGGAAGATCCAGCCGCCACGGAAATCGTCTTCTTCGATGGTGACGGTAACGAAATGACTTCTGCTGCCGCAAAAAGCATAGAGCGCATTTACTTCAAAGAAAATTTTCGACGCGCCCATCATTCAGAACCTGGCGGTATCGAAGAGTTACCGCGTATCTACGATTTCTACCGGGAAGGATTCCTGCGTAACCTGGATGCCACCCTGCTGAAAAAAACCGCACCCAAAGTAGTTCTGGACCTCAATCATTCTCCTTCTGCTGATCTGCTGCCCGTCCTGCTGACTGACCTCGGTTTCGAAGTTACTGAATTAAACTCTCATGTCCATGAGAAAACCATGGATATGACCGCCGACAAGCTCAACATCGCACTGGACCGTTTAAGTCGCATTGTCAAAACCCTTGAGGCAGACGCCGGGTTCTGGATCGGACCTTCGGGCGAAAAAATCCGTCTGGTCAGCGGCAGCGGCCGCGTTTTTTCCAGTCGCGAAGCACTCAGCACGTTAACGGTCCTGGTTTGCGAGGCAGAAAAAGAAGGCAGTCTGGTGATGCCGGTTGCTGCTCCACAAGCAGTCGACACTCTGGCCAACACCAGCGGCCTGACCGTGCAACGCACCCGTTCCGATGGGTACTCACTGGTTGAAGCAGCGCGTAGTCGTCAGGTCCGCTTTGTCGCCTCCATGGACGACCGTTTCGGTTTCCCAAGATTTCAACCGCATTTTGACGGTCTTTTCACGGCGGCCAAGATCATGGAACTCACAGCCCGGACAGAGCTTTCCTTGGACCAGGCCCTCGCCAAATTACCCCGACACACCTACCACCACCTGCAACTGCCCTGCCCCTGGGAGAGCAAAGGCAGATTAATGAGACGCATGAGCGAAGCGGCCGTCGATCAACAGGCATCTTTTACCGATGGTGTGCGCATTGATACTGACCGTGGCTGGGTTCTGGTTCTACCTGACCAGCATCGGCCAATCGCCCATATCTACGTGGAAGCCATCGAACAAGGTGATGCTGATTCCCTGCGTGATCTTTACCAGGCAAAAGTTTCCGGTTGGCTTCAGGAGTTGACAAACAGCTGAGATTAATAGATCAATCCAAGCTTGAATTGCTAAACTCCTGACAATACCAACGGAGCATTCGCCAATATGTCGCAGTACCTTGACAAAAAACCACTATTGAATCGAATTACACTGCACCATTTGCAGCAGGCCGGGTTGGGCGATCTGGCAGAAGATCTGCTCGAAATCAATAGCGCCCGGAAATTTGCCCTCTGGCACCAGGGCTCCGGGATCGAAGTTTATCTGCTCACACTCCTGACAGCGGCAGCCAGGCAGATGGCCTTGCACTATTTTTCCCAATCAGCTCTACAGCCCGGCATTGACAAAGTCGACCTTGCCGGAGCAGTGCATGCCCTGCCGGAACTCGGCACAGCATACCGCGAGTTTCTCCACTGTTACCCCAGAGAGGAGCTGACGGTCGCAAGCGATTCTGGCGCAAATGCAGCTGAGATTCTGGCTCGCCAACGCCTGATTGGAGAAATGTTTGTCCTTGAAGCACTGCTCGACAATCCAGCCACCCAATCCTTTCGGGAGCTCTTTGATGATACCGAGCTGATTACGCGCTTCGATTATCATGCCCTTATTGATCAACTCGTCACTCTACAGAGGCCATCGATCGAGGATGCGATCTGGGGACAAAGTCTCCCGGAGTTACTGCGGGCACCGATGCGTGCCGCCCCGCATAGTCTGGCGGAGCAGGCCTCTTACATCGTCCAGCATTGGGCAGCATGGCTGCCGGAGAGTATTATTACGAAGGTGCAACTGGCCTGCGCGATCACTGCGGAAGAAAACCGGCCACACCTGCCCGGCCCGGGACCATCACCAAGCCCGCTCTTCGGTAAGGGCGACGGCAGCGACGCTCCGGCCGCTTTTACTGCGGATATCGACTGGATGGCCAGCTCTGTGCTGCTGGCCAAATCAATCTATGTCTGGCTCAATCAGCTCAGCAATCGCTACCAACGCGCCATTACCACCTTAGCTGACATCCCCGATGAAGAATTGGCATGCCTTGCGGAGTGGGGTTTTAACGCACTCTGGCTAATCGGCATCTGGGAACGTTCCAGTGCATCAAAACGGATCAAACAGTTGTGCGGCAATCCTGAAGCAGAAGCGTCCGCCTACGCACTGCATGCATACCGGGTTGCCGAAGATCTCGGTGGCGAAAATGCCCTACAGGATCTTGAACAGCGCTGTCACCGTTACGGCATCCGTTTAGCTTGCGACGTGGTCCCCAACCATACCGGTATCGATTCCGAGTGGGTCAGACAACATCCAGACTGGTTTTTACAGACTGAGCAACCGCCCTATCCGGCCTACCGCTTCAGCGGAGCGGACCTTTGCGATGCCGAGGGAATAAGCATTCGAATCGAAGACGGCTACTGGGACCATAGCGATGCAGCAGTGGTTTATGAATATCATGACCATCGCTCTGGAGAGCGCCGCTACATTTATCATGGCAACGACGGCACCCACATGCCCTGGAACGACACAGCCC
>DAOWJU010000188.1 GCA_030640215.1 Desulfuromonadales bacterium | reverse complement strand
TATAAGCACCCAGACCAAAGAAGGCCCCTTGTCCGAAGGAAAGTAGTCCCGTGTAGCCGAACAGCAGATTGAAGCAGATTGCCATCAAGCCGAGGATGAGTATCTCGGAGAGTACCATAACCCAATATATGGGCATAACCAGTGGGGCGACAAACAGGAGGGAGACAAGAATTGCCGGGCCGAGCAGGTTGTGGCGCTTGTTTAGATCCATGATCAGACCCCCTTCCGGAACAGCCCGTTCGGTCTGATCAACAGGACAACTGCCAGCAGGATGTAGGGAATGGCCATCTGCAGACGACCAGCGTACATCGTGCCAAACGATTCCAGTAAGCCGATCAGCAGTGCGCCAACAAATGCACCCGGGAAACTACCCATTCCGCCAACCACCACGACGATAAAGCTTTCAATAATGATTTTGTCGCCCATCGAAGGGTTTAGACTCTGTTGGGGCGCTGCCAGTGCGCCGCCCATGGCTGCCAGCCAGGTTCCCAGGGCGAACACCATCGTGTAGAGCCGGGGCACGTTGATACCGACTCCTTCGGCCATGATGTTGTCAAAAGATGCGGCGCGGACAATTTTCCCCCATCGGGTGAAATGGAAGAAAGACCAGAGCAGGCCACCGATGACCGGCCCGATGATAATCAGGAAAAACCGGTACACTGGGTAGTCGTGGCCGGCAATATTCATGACGCCGCTAAAGATTACCGGTGGTTCGACGATGTGATAGCCCCCGCCCCAGATCATGCGTACGGAATCGTCCAGGATCAGTAAAAGAGCAAAGGTTAACAGCAACTGGTAGGATACATCTCGCGTATAGACCTTCTTCAAGAGAAACTTTTCGATCAGAACGCCAACAACCACAACACAGAGCGGACCAACGATAAGGCCAAACCAGAAATTGTCAAAGTACTGCATTGACTGCATGCAGAGGTAGGCCCCGAGCATGAACAGTGAGCCATGGGCAAAGTTCAGGACGCCCAAAACACCGAATACGGTGGTCAGGCCGACGGCAATCAGGAACAGCAGCATGCCCCAGCTCAAGCCGTTCAAAGTGTTCATCAACAGGACATCCATCTCAACTCCACAGCCTGCGACCCATGTGAGAGGGTCGGATGGTCTTGACTTCGTTAATCTATAATATCAGGAGAAACCAGAAGTGTTTTCGCTCAAAAAGTACCGGCAGCGAGGTGCGGGCATCCCGCTGCCGGTACAGGTAGACTTACATTGAACAGCCTGTATCAGAGACTGCAGGGGTGACGTCCTTGCCTTTGAATACCTTGATCGGGTTCAGGATGCGATGTGGATAATCGGGTGAAGCAGAAGTCTTGCCCCAATGGCCATCGGTGACAGCTTGATGGTCTTCTTTGCGGAACTCAATTACGCCGGTTGGAACTTCAATTTTCAAGCCTTCAAGCGCATTGACGATCGCCATTTTGTCGGTTGACTTGGCTTTTTCTGCGGCAGCTTTGTATGAGTAGACGGCACTGTAAGAACCATGTGCGTTGTAGGAAGGATAAGCTGCATATTTTTTGAAGTAGTCAGCGACAAACTTTTTATTCAGCGCAGAGTCGTTGGCCAGGAACCAGTACCTGCTACCAACCCACAGTCCCTCAGGCATTTTGTCACCAAGAGCAGAGAGAACCTCAGTGGCGCCGCCCAGGGAGAAGAGCACCTCGAAGTCACCTTTGAAGAAGCCCATGTCACTAGCCTGGCGTATAAAGTCAATCAGATTGCCACCCCACAGGGAGATAAAAACACCATCTGGCTTGCTGCTCATGACCTTGGTGATATATGCACTGAAATCGGTGGTCTTGAATGGCGGGAAAGCAACTTCTTCCTTCGGTAGGAATGTGGCTGATGGATTGAGTCCCTTCAGGTACTTTTCAAAATATTCCCAAGATTGGTGGCCGAATGAATAGTCAGGGCCAACTGTCGTCCATTTTTTAGCGCCGGTTTCTTTAGCCAACAAAGCGGCCGCTTTAACATTTTGGGCCAAGTTCAGAGAAACCCTGAAGGTGTACTTGTTGCAAACGCTGCCGGTAACGTCCGGGGTGGCGGCGTGGGTGATGATGAGAGGGGTTTTCATCTGCTCGATGGAAGGTACGACTGTTTTTGCTACGCCGCTCGAATCAAGACCAATCAGCATATCGACCTTGTCCTGGTAAACCAGTTTCCGGATCGCACGTAGGGCAACATCAGCCTTACCGGTAGAATCCTCGAAAAAACCCTCAACCTTGCTGCCATTGATACCGCCAGCCGCGTTGATTTCCTCGATTGCAAGTTCTGCACCCTGCTTGGCAAACTGGCCGTAGGTTGAGAATGGCCCGGACATGATGTAGACAAAACCGATTTTAACCGTGGATGTCGCATGTGCCCCAACCAGGGACATGAGTACGAAGGACAACGCAATACAGCTACTGATAACCGCTCTCTTCATCTGGATTCTCCTCTTTTTTGCATCGTTAGTGAAGACACACATTTACTGAAAGAAGAGCCTATGTGGGATCTGACTCATTCCAGCAGAAGTGCATTTAATTAGAAACCGTCCCAGTCAACGGAATAACTTCGGTCTCCTTTCGCCTATTTAAAACACCGTTAGTGTGTTGAATTCTATAAACATATAGATCAACGAATGTGTATTAGTCAACATAATAAGACAGAGGGGTATAAGGTGCTGTTGTGACAACTTATGTGTAATCAACTGATACCTTCGTGAATTGCCAAAATATTCGACGTGACTTATGTGAGTATGGTCAACGACGGTTGCACGGTGCACAGTATGTGAGCATAATGACAAGCACTGTCAAATAAACATTGTTAAGTCACACTGTAAAAATCTACCGTCCCGCGAGGTCCTCATATGAGCAAGCTGTTTACTCCCATACAAATGCGTTCATTGAACCTGCGCAATCGTATTTTCGTTGCCCCTATGTGCCAATATTCCTGCCGCGACGGTTTGCCGGATGAGTGGCACCTGGTTCACCTTGGAAGCCGTGCGATCGGCGGAGCGGCTCTTGTGATGGTGGAGGCAACAGCCGTGACCCCAGAGGGCCGCATCAGTCTCGGCGACTGCGGTCTCTGGAACGACGCTCAGGCCGAGGCTTTTGCGCCGATTGTTCGCTTTATTGCAGCACATGGGGCGGTTCCCGCCATTCAGTTGAGCCATGCCGGACGCAAGGGCTCTGTGCAGCCCCCCTGGCTCGACGGTGTGACCGTAAAGGTGTCTGCGGGCGGCTGGCAACCCTGCGCGCCCAGCCCGGTGTCGTTTGGTCCCGGATCGCCGGAACCACGTGAGTTAAGTGCTGCCGATCTGGAGCAGATTTGTACAGAATTCGAGGCATCGGCCAGACGGGCATTGCAGGCTGGTTTCCAGGCGGTTGAGGTGCATATGGCTCATGGCTATCTGCTGCACCAATTCCTCTCACCTCTGAGTAACCGACGCAGCGATGTTTTCGGTGGCAGTCTCGAGAACCGCATGCGCTTCCCCTTGCAGGTAGTACGTCGCGTGCGCGAGATCTGGCCGCAGGATTTGCCAGTGCTGGTACGTCTCTCGGCTACAGATTGGGTTGCAGGCGGCTGGGATCTGACGCAGTCACTGGAACTTTGTCGGCATTTCAAGGAAATTGGAGTCGATTTGGTCGATTGCTCCTCAGCCGGGCTGGTGCCCGACGCGGCCATACCCTCTGCTCCTGGCTTTCAGACGCCGCTCGCCACGAAAATTCGGGAAGAGGTCGATATTGCCACTGGTGCCGTTGGTCTGATAACCGCTCCGGTTCAGGCCGAACAGATTGTCGCCACCGGTCTCGCTGATGTGGTTTTTATGGCGAGGGAACTACTACGCGACCCTTACTGGCCCATGCATGCAGCGCAGGTTCTCAAGGCGGAGCATACTTGGCCGTTGCAGTACGAACGCGCCAGACTTTGAATGCAATATAAGCGGACATCAACAATGTGAGAGAATAAATAATGTCCAGTCACCTATGACGTTGGTGGCTCGATGGATGAACATGTCAAGGCTCGTGCGTTGTTCTTTTCACCTTGGCATTGTGTGACAAAAAGGGACATCTATATGAGTTTGATTGTTGGGAATGTAGAAGCTCACTATGCGCGTCAGGGCCTTGAACTTGCAATCCTGACCGCCCTGGACGAGGCGGGGGTAGACTTGGGTCAGCTCAAAACCGAAGACCTAGCTCCCATTGATGAATTTCACATAGGCGGACGCAAGTTCACACTCGAATTCGCAAGGCAACTTGAACTTGATGAAACGATGCACGTTCTGGATGTTGGAAGTGGCCTCGGTGGACCGTCACGATGCCTTGCTGTTGAGTTTGGTTGCCAGGTTACCGGTATCGACCTTTCCGAAGAATATTGCCGGGTCGCCAGCATGCTCGCGCAAAAGCTTGGTCTTGATTCTCAAGTCTCCTACCGTCATGGTAATGCAATTGATATGCCCTTCAAAGAAGGTTCCTTCGATGTTCTTTGGACCCAGCACGCGGCGATGAATATCGCTGACAAAACCAAGCTCTACACTGAGATGTGGCGAGTTTTGAAGCCTGGAGGCGTACTAGCCATCTATGATGTTCTCGCCGGAGGTGGTGGGCCGGTCCACTTTCCAGTCCCCTGGGCCCGTGAAGCTGGCATCAGCCATCTGCTAAGCCCGCAGCAGTTGCGCAATACGCTTGAAGGGATCGGGTTTGAAGTTTTGAGTTGGCAGGACGCCACCGGAAAAGGTCGTTCCTGGTTCCGACGCATGGGCGCTAAAATTAAACAGGAAGGCTTGCCACGTCTCGGAATCCATCTGTTGCTCGGGGATGATTTCCGGTTGATGGCGCAAAACCAAGTGTGCAACCTTGAAGAAGATCGCATTGTATTGATAGAAACAATCGTGCAACGGCCATCTTCACCGTCCGCGATTCAAAGAAAGGACTAGGAGGCTGTCCGAGAATAGGGGCCATAGCGAAAATTCAGAAGTTTGAGAACAGATTTTAGCTCATTTGATAGCTCATAGCAGTGGCTATGGGCTGAAAAGGAGCTTAAATATGGGCCAGACAGCTTGATTTGCAGCTGGTCAATCATTCTCGGACAGCCTCCTGGCGCCGTGTAGCCGATAAACTATCGCATCTTGCTTGTTCCTTTGACGCACCAACTGCGTTACGATTCCAGTTGTATCGCGGTGCTGTGCACCCTCCGTCACACCTTGTTGGTACACCAAATCTCGTCGCAATTTTGCGACAATTTATCTATTGCAAGGTACTGGCTTATGTCTGATGATGTAATAAGGAAGACATCTGAAACGGCTGTGCTCTACTTCGAGGGGGAGGGCTTGGGCGAGAAGCCTTACTATCTGTAAATTGGAGTCAATAAATGCCGATCAGAAACGATTTGATTGGGTTTTTTATTCTCAATTTAAAAGGGTCAGTGATCAGTTGGTTGCCGGACGAACCGGTCAGGAATACAACTCAAGGAAGAAACGCAAAGGTGCTTTTTGGGAAGATCGTTATCACGCAACAGCTGTTGAGTCAGGATCGTATTTGCAACGCTGTCTGTTGTATGTCGACTTAAATATGGTTCGAGCAGGAGCTGTGCAGCATCCGCAAGACGGGGTTTATGGTGGTTATCATGAAATCCAGGGGAATAAGTGTCGTAACACGATCATCAATTTGAAGGCACTGATGAATGCTTTGGAAATGGATAGTATCGAGACCTTACGAACAGTTCACCAGGAATGGATAGACAAAGCTCTGCAAGAAGATGTTTCAGAACGTAATAGTATCTGGTCGGAAAGCGTTGCTGTCGGAAGTGAGGCGTTTGCATTGACGACACAGGCTGCATTTGGAGTCAAAGGCCGGAATCGAGATGTGACGAATGGTGATGATGTTTATGTGCTGAAAGAGACCGAAGCAAGCTATGGAGCTGGTTTTGGGGTCAAAAATAGGTCCATAGCATTAAATAACACCCATTATTGGGATGCTTCTTAAGTGATAACAGGGGGTTAACTTGGTCTGACCCCAGCATATTTTGCGCATAGATAACCTCTTGTTTGCCAATGGTGCACCTCCTGGAAAATAGAATTTCCGAGGTTGTACACCAGGTTATCC
>DAOWJU010000199.1 GCA_030640215.1 Desulfuromonadales bacterium | reverse complement strand
TAAAGCTTTAGTCCGGCCCCGCATCGTTATCTGCGTACCCTCCGGGATCACCCAGGTTGAGAAACGCGCGGTCAAAGAGTCCGCTGAGTCGGCCGGGGCGCGTGAAGTCTACCTGATCGAAGAGCCGATGGCTGCGGCGATTGGTGCCGGTCTGCCGATTACCGAAGCTTCCGGTAACATGATCGTCGATATTGGTGGTGGTACTACCGAGGTGGCGGTCATTTCACTGGCAGGAGTTGTCTACGCAAAAAGTGTTCGTGTCGGTGGCGACAAGATGGATGAGGCGATTGCGCAACACCTCAAGCGCAAATACAACCTGTTGATCGGTGAACGTACCTCCGAAGCGATCAAGATCCAGCTCGGCAGTGCTTATCCTGAAACGGCCTCTTCGCCGACAGAAAACTGGGCGGAGACCATGGAGGTCAAGGGCCGCGATCTGGTCAGCGGTATTCCGAAAACCCTTGAAATCGGTGCTGAGGAAATTCGCGATGCGCTCTCCGAACCGATCAATGCCATTGTTGAGGCTGTGCGTATCTCATTGGAACGGACGCCCCCGGAACTGGCGGCTGATATTGTCGACAAAGGCATTGTCCTGGCTGGTGGCGGCGCTCTATTGCGCAATCTCGATCAGCTATTGCGTGAAGAAACCGGTCTGCCGGTAGTGATTGCCGAAGATCCTCTTTCCTGTGTGGTTATAGGCTCCGGTAATGTTCTGGATGAGCTTGACCTGCTCAAGCAGGTGACAGTGACCTCCTGACCGGCTCCGGGAAACTCTGTCATGTACACTTGTCATATATGGCCTGGGTCTCTCCAGGATAAAGCCTGTGGCAGCTATAATTCTGCAGCATCGAAAGAGGGCCTTTAGCCCTCTTTTTTCGTAGGTATAATACGATGTGGGAATGGTGGCATAAAAATAGACCTCTATTGCTTGGCGGTGTACTCCTTCTGGCCGCGCTGCTCTGGTATTCGGTCAACCTGCGTCAACAGGATGAGACGAACTTTCTGGAGGGTGTCGTGTTGCGTGCAACCGGTCCGATACAGTCTGGTCTTGATCAGATGATTAACGGTGCTGCTGATCTCTGGGGTCGTTATCTCTACCTGATAGAAACTGCCGAAGATAATCGACAACTGATCGAGGAAAATCGTACTTTGCGTGCCGTATTGACAGCGAGTGACGAAGTACGCCTGGAAAATCAACGCCTGCGTTTATTACTTGATTTTAAGGAAGCACAGGAGATTGCTACGCTGCCCGCTCTGGTTATTGCCGAGGATGCTTCCAGTTGGTTTCGTACTGTCACAATTGACAAAGGCAGTGAGCATGGCGTTACGGAAGGATTGCCGGTGGTTGTGGCCGAAGGTGTGGTTGGCCGCGTTGTGCGCAGCAGCCCGCGATATTCCCGGGTTTTACTGATTACTGATGCTTCTTCTGCGGTAGCAAGCCTGCTGCAGAATAATCGTGCCCGCGGTGTTTGCCGTGGGCAGGGTGAGCAACTTGTTTTCGATTTTGTGCTGCGCCAGGAAGAGGCGAAGATTGGTGACCGGGTGGTGACCAGTGGCATGGGGGGAGTCTTCCCGAAGGGGCTGGTGATTGGTAAAATCAAAAGTGTCGTTCGCCAGAAATTTGGTCTTTTTCAAGAGATCGAAGTCGCTCCCTCGGTTGATTTTTCCCACCTTGAAGAAGTCCTGGTACTGTTGCGGAGTCCCCAATGAACCGGACCTTGATTTATCTTGCCATGGCGGGGGTTGCCGTTGTTTTGCAGACCGTACTCTTGCCCGTGCTGTTGCAGGGATATCATAAGCCTGACCTGCTCCTGATTCTGGTGGTTTATCTCGGTCTGCATGAGGAATCCCGCCGTGGCGGACTGCTGGTCTATCTATTGGGCTGGGCTTACGATGGTGTTGCAGGAGGTTTTCCGGGCCTCAACGGATTTGTTCTGTTCGCTGTTTTTCTGGCAGTTCGTGGCATCGTCAGTCGGGTTAATACCGAAAGCTCACCGTTGCTCCTGATGCTGGTGGTTGCCGGCACCGCCCTGCAGTTTGTTATGCTGGCATTTGCCCTTGATTTTTTCAGTCAGACGACAGGGGTATGGTCACAAATGGCCTGGCAGATGCCGGTGCAATTGCTGTTGAATTTTATTGCAGCCTTGGTCCTGTTGCGTTTGTCCGTTTGGCTCCAGCGCACCTTCATGCCGCGCAAGACCCTGCCTGGCCTGCGTAAGCTTGATAGTCGTTATGAGTCTTAACCCGCCCCCTGAGGAAACTCCCGGCCTGCGTCGCCGTTTTGTCATCTCTTCGTTGCTCGTCGCTGGCATCTTCTTTGTACTGGCTCTGCGTCTGTGGTATCTGCAGATTCTTGGGGTTGAACATTACCGGAACCTTTCCGAACGCAACCGTATTCGCCATGTAGCCATTCGTGCGCCGCGAGGTGAAATCTTTGACCGTCATGGGACTTTACTGGTTGATAACCGGCCAGCATTCACCGTCTCTGCTCTGCGTCAGGGCGTCGGCGACCACAAGCAACTCTTTCCTCGCTTGGCAGAACTCCTCGCAATTGATGAGGAGCAGCTTGAGGAGAGCTGGCAGGCAGGACAGGGTTTGCCACGCTACCGGCCGCTGCCCCTGCTGGAAGATGTCGGTCGTCAAGCGATGGAAAAGGTCCAGGAGAATTCAGTTGATCTCCCTGGCATCATGATCGAAGTGAAACCGCTCCGGGCCTATCCTTACGGCGAGATGGCCGCCCACTTGTTCGGTTATCTCGGCGAAGTGACCGAGGACGAGCTGCGGCAGTCAGCTTACTCAAGTTATCATTCGGGCGAAATGGTCGGCAAGACAGCTCTGGAACGTATGTTTGAAGAGAAATTGCGAGGCACAGCCGGACAGAAGCGCATTGAAGTCAATGTCCGAGGTCGCGAATTGCGTCAGCTGACCACACGCAATCCTCGTTCCGGTCAGCGTTTGTACTTGACCATCGACGCCAAAATTCAGCAGGCGGCTGAAACGGCTCTGACTGACAAAGCAGGAGCTGTCGTCGTCCTTGATGTAAACAATGGAGAGATTCTGGCCTTTGTCAGTAAACCCACATTTGACCCCGCCTGGTTTGCGCGTGGAGTCAGTGGTGATGAGTGGCGGGAGTTGATCAACAATCCGCGGCATCCGATGACCAATAAGGTCTTGCGTGGCCAGTATCCACCCGGATCAACATTCAAAATGGTTGTGGCCCTTGCGGCCCTTGAAGCCGGAGCGGTGACCCCTTCGACCACGTTCCAGTGCAACGGCAGCTTCAAACTCGGCAAGAGTTATGAATACCGCTGCTGGAAGAAAAAAGGTCATGGAACTGTCGATCTGCATAAAGCCATTAAGGAAAGCTGTGATGTCTGGTTTTACCAGGCCGGGCTTGAAACCGGTATCGATCAGATCGCCAGTGCCGCACAGCGATTTGGTCTCGGTCAAAAAACCGGATTTCTGTTTGGTGGGGAGCGCTCAGGATTGATTCCGACGCGAGCGTGGAAGAAGAAACGTTTCGGTACCAGTTGGTACAATGGTGAAACGGTGATTACCTCAATCGGTCAGGGCTTTGTGCTGGCAACTCCATTGCAGTTGGCCTCAATGACCGCTGCTATCGCCAATGGTGGCACCGTCTGGAAGCCACAGATTGTCCAGAAAATTGTCGATCTTGAGGGTGAAGCAGACTGGCTGCTCACGCCAGAAAAGCTTATGGAAACGGCCTGGTCTGAAAAGTCATTGCAGGCGGTGCGAGATGCCATGGAATCAGTTGTCAATGATGTCGGTGGCACGGCATGGCGCAGTCAATTGAAAAATGTCAGGTTTGCCGGCAAGACGGGTACGGCTCAAGTTGTCAAACGAAAATCTGACGAAGAGGAAGAGCAGGCCAAAGATGATGAAGTGATCCCCTATCAATATAGGGATCATGCTCTCTTCGTCTCCTATGCACCGGCTGATAAGCCACAGATCGCTGTTGCCGTGGTTGTTGAACATGGTGGTCACGGTTCAAGTGCCGCCGCTCCCGTTGCCAAGGCCGTGTATGAAGCTTATTTCGCCGATAAAACTGTTAACAACGACACGGTACGGCAAGTCGCTCCCGGAGACTGATCGATGTTTGATAGACGCCTTCTTACAAACTTCAACTGGACCTACCTGCTGCTGATTCTACTGATTTCAGCCATCGGCATTGCCAATATGTTCAGTGCCACTTCATCCTGGACCACAGCAGTGCAGCCGGTTTACATCAAACAACTCTACTGGCTGGGGCTTGGTGTGCTGGTCGTTGCCATAGTCTGTGTCTTCGACTACCGTCATCTGGAGTATCTGAGTTTTTCCTTGTATGGCGGCAATCTATTGCTTCTGGTGCTGGTGCTGGCTATTGGCAGAACCAGCATGGGTGCTACCCGCTGGATCAGTCTGGGCGGGTTTAATGTGCAGCCGAGTGAGATCATGAAGATCGTGATCATTGTCGCTTTGGCACGTTATCTCAGCGAGACAGAACATCTGCGCGGCTTCTCTTTACGTGAGTTGATCATTCCCGGTTTGATCCTTGGCATCCCGGCCCTGTTGATCATGAAACAACCAGATCTGGGCACGGCCCTGCTGGTGTTGTGCATCGGTGGCACTATGGCCCTGTTCGCCGGGATACGCCGTTCCTCTCTGATCTTTCTGGCGACCTCGGGCCTTGCCGCAGTCGGCGGTGGATGGTTTCTGTTGCACGACTACCAGAAACGGCGGATTCTGACCTTTCTTGACCCGGAGCGGGATCCTCTCGGTGCCGGATACCATATTATTCAGTCCAAGATCGCAGTGGGCAGCGGTGGCTTCAGCGGCCTGGGTTTCATGAAGGGAACCCAGTCGCAGCTTTCCTTCCTGCCGGAACGTCATACCGATTTCGCCTTCTCGGTTTTTGCTGAGGAGTGGGGCTTGGCCGGCTGTCTCCTCCTCTTGGGACACTACTGCCTGATTGTGCTCTGGGGACTGCACATCGCCCTGCGCGCCAATGACCGCTTCGGCATGTACCTTGCCATCGGCGTCTCAGCCATGCTCTTCTGGCACATCGTCGTCAATCTCGGCATGGTGATAGGCCTGTTGCCGGTCGTCGGTGTCCCGCTGCCGCTCTTCTCGTATGGTGGCACGAGTATGATTACGACGATGACCGGGGTTGGTATCCTCATGAATGTGGGGATGCGCAGGTTTATCTTTTAGCCCCCGGTTCCTGGCCTAATAGTCTGCTATAATGTCCACATGAACCCCCATCCAGCAAAATTCTGGGAAGCAGTCGGAGACGGCAAGGTGCGTTGCAACCTCTGTCGCTTTCACTGCGTGATTGCTGACGGTCGACGCGGGCGTTGCGGCGTTCGAGAGAATCGTGAAGGACTACTCTATTCTCTGGTCTATGGTTATACCGTCGCCGAGAATATTGACCCGATCGAGAAAAAGCCGCTCTATCACTTCCATCCAGGCTCGAAGAGCCTGTCACTTGCCACCGTCGGTTGTAACTTTCGCTGCCTGCACTGTCAGAATTACCAGATTTCCCAATGGCCGCATGAGCATGATGGTATCCCCGGCGCGGAACTCACGCCGCAAGAGGTCGTCCAACATGCTGTAGAGAGCGGTTCGGCAAGCATTGCCTACACCTATACCGAACCGACCATCTATTTTGAATACGCTTTCGATACCACGGTGCTGGCCCATGCGGCTGGGATCAAAAATGTTTTTGTGACTAACGGCTACACGACCACAGCAGCTCTTGAGGCAATCGCTCCATATCTCGATGCAGCCAATGTCGACCTCAAAGGTTTTTCGGACAAGGCTTATAAAGAGGTTACTGGCGCTTCACTCGATGGCGTGCTTGATTGCCTGCGGGATTACCGTCGTCTCGGCATCTGGCTCGAAGTGACCACCCTGATCATACCTGGCCATAACGACAGTGAGGAAGAGTTGCGGCAGATTGCAACGTTTATTGCCGATGAGCTGGGAGTGGAAGTGCCCTGGCATATCTCGGCCTTCTACCCGACTTACAAAATGCTCGATCGACCAGCGACGCCAGTGTCAACCTTGCGCCTGGCCCGTGATCTCGGTCGTCAGGCGGGGTTGGAATATGTCTACCTGGGTAATGTTAATGAGGCAGGTGCTGGTGACACGATTTGTCCAGGGTGTGGACAGACGGTTATTTGTCGGCAGCGGTTGCAGTTTATGGAGACGGCATTGACGGGTAATTGCTGTAAGCATTGTCAGTATGAGATTGCTGGCGTCAGTTTGTCATCACCCTTGCGCTAAATCCATTTGT
Source organism: Desulfuromonadales bacterium (assembly GCA_030640215.1). Taxonomy (GTDB): domain Bacteria; phylum Desulfobacterota; class Desulfuromonadia; order Desulfuromonadales; family BM103; genus M0040. The sequence continues at coordinate 6,760 of DAOWJU010000199.1, read as the reverse complement.
TTGACCTTCCCTCCGTTTTGCACTTAATTCAATTGCTTTCCCACCACACCACCGCTAACATCCCACCACTATGACCACTGATTTTCTCGAATACCTCATGGAAGACCCTCAGGAGATCGAGCGCCTGGAGCGTAAGACCGACCCGGATGTTGTGCTGGCACAAGCACAATGGGCTGGGATTTCTGCCGGGATGCGTGTTGCCGATATCGGTTGCGGGCCAGGTCTGACCTCCAGCATTCTGCTGGATGCTGTGCAGCCGGGAGGGCAGGTGGTCGGGGTCGATTTTTCGGCAGAACGCATCCAGCACGCCAGAAATCGATACCAGCGGGATGGGCTGCTTTTTCAACAAGAAGATTTTTTCGGTGATCTTACCGCGCTGGGGGATTTTGATTTTGTCTGGGCTCGTTTTGTTCTTGAGTTCCACCGTAGTCGCGCAACAGAGCTGGTTGCAAAGCTTAATCGTCTGGTTCGCCCCGGCGGCACCCTCTGTCTGATCGATCTTGATTATAACTGTCTGAGTCACGCCGGATTGCCTGAACGGGTGAATGAAACCATTCAGGATGTTGTTAAGGGGTTGGAGACGAACTCAGATTTTGACCCCTATGCAGGACGTTATCTGTATGAACACCTCTTTGATCTTGGTTATCAGGATATTCGTCTTGATATGACCAGTCACCATCTTATCTACGGTGAGCTGGATGAGGCGGAACGCTACAACTGGGAGCGCAAGGTGTTGGTTGCTGCCAAACGGTCAGGTTGTGATTTTAACCGTTACCAGGGAGACTTCAATGCGTTTGCCGAGGAGTTTACCGCTTCATTCAAAGATCCCCGTCGTTTTACCTACACCCCTCTGATTACCTGTTGCGGCAAGAAACCGTAAGGTTAATGAACGAGTCCATCCTCCACCTGCTCTATGTAATTATGCAAGGTCTCTTCATCCGGTTTGTCCATCCGGGTAAAGAGCAGACCATTGCCGGACGGGAAGTCCGGTTTGGACTTTTTGCAACTGTTGTTGGTCCAGACCACCTTCGCCAGTGCCTCGATAGGGGGCATGTCCGCTCCTGGCAGGGTGAAGTGTAGTTTGATCAAGGTGCCTTCCTGGACAGGCTCAGCGACACTCACAAACATCCCGCTGGTACTGAGGTCTTCAGATAAGCCATTGGTCGCATGACTGTTGCTATGCAGGGAAACGTTGGTGCGACAAGCGACCCTGCGTGGCCGACAGATTTCACTGTCTTGCTGTGTCCCTTCCTGCTTCTGATGGTAACGGATGAAGGACTCGACAATCTGAGAGTCAAAGCGGGTGCCGCTATGTTGCCGGAGCAACTGGTAGGCGATCTCCGTGGGCATAGGTTCACGGTAGTGACGTTTGGATGTAATGGCTTCAAAAAAATCGGCAACCGAGATGATTAACGCACCAAGCGGTATGTCGTCGCCTTTCAATCCCCGTGGGTAGCCGCTACCATCAATGTTTTCGTGGTGAGCTCCGGCAATCGCTGGAATGTTGTGGTAAATCCCCTCAAAGTTGATGCCTTCGAGGATACTTTGCGTCTTTTCTGTATGGGTTTTGACGATGTCGTATTCTTCTTCGGTCAGCGGGCCTTCCTTCTTGAGGATGGCGTCCGGTATGCCGATTTTACCATAATCATGGAGCAGGGCTGCGACCCGGATGCGTTCGGTCTCCTCCTCGCCGATATGGAGAGATTCGCAGATACCGACCGCGTATTCTGTGACCTTGATACTGTGGCCTGCGGTCAGTGGGTCGCGGGCGTCAATGGTTGCCGCCAGGACTTCCAGAGTTGAATGGAACTGGCGTTCTTTGGTGTTCAGCAAGTCGGCGTTGCGGATGCTGATCCCCAGCATCGGGGCAATTCCCATCAACAGGCTGACATCACTTTGCTGCAGCTGTCGCCTCGATTTTAAATTGTCGACTGCGAGCAGGCCGATCGATTTGCCTTCGCAGATAATTGGACAACAGATAAACGAACGGGCACCGAGTTTTTCAATCAAAGAGTAACTGCGCTGGGAAAGCTTGCCTTGCAGATCCTTGACATCGTCGATCAAAAACGGCCGCTGGTCGTGGAAAGCGACTACGAAGACGCCGCGAGAGCTCGGCTTGTTGAGGTCGAATGCGATGCTGTTAAGCATCTGCAACTGATTGCTGGAGTAGCCAAAGCCGGTGCGGTAGAACAATTTGTCCCGCTCCTTATTGGCCAGCATGATCATGCCGCGGTCGAAATCAAGGCGGTTTTCCAGAACCTGAAGGACGTTGGCAAGGATCTCATCTACCTCGGTAGGGGCGCTGATGGCCTGGCCAATTTCGTTGTTCATCAGAGAATTGCTGTAGTTGATGTTCATCTGTTCGATCAGCTTTTCGCTGGAATCGAACAAGTTGTCGAGACTGCGGCGCAGTTCCAGGGTCTCTTTGGTTCGTGCGATATAGGCCAGGGAGGCAAAGACCGCCACAGATGCAGGCAGCAGGGTTTGCGTCGCCATTAATGGGTTCCAGAAGGCCGTCGCAACAAATGCGCAGGTCAGGGCGAATGCAGAGATATCGCGGGTTCTCCCCCAGCGGTCGGCCGCCGAAGGCTTCCAGCTGATGACATAGCGACAATGTCGACCACCATCGAAAAGGCAATCCGTGTGTTCGATGACCGGCATATTGTTGTTAAACATCATGCAGACTGCTTCAAAAAACCCCATGCGATTTTCGCACTGAAATAATTGTTCTTCTATGCCCGGATTAGGCGTGACGATGACTTCGACGCTGTTGTCACTGAGTCGTCGGGACATGTACAGGGAAGAACGGGTAAATTTACCCGAAGCATTGCGGATCAGGCCGAAGGCGTGCGCCGGGCCAACCAGGCCGAGAATGTACTGGCGCATGGCGCCGATCGCCTCTGGTGATGCCGAATAACGGCCTGCTTCACGGGCAATCTGGACGTTGCCGGTGATCTCGACAGCCTTTGCATAGAAACGATTGATCTGCAACTGGGTGAACCAGTGCGACTGATCAGCGACTTCGTAACCCTGTATGCCAGCATATTCCAGTGCTATGCCTGCATCGATATCAGGGTGCTGTTTTTTTAACAGCTTGATGTAGGTATCAATAATCCGGCTGTTGTACAGCAGGTCTCTAGAAAGCTTTGGGGTCATGATGACGACTCTTTTTTGGGACGGTTCATGCGCTTAAAGTAATTGCTGCAAAACTCAAAATATGGATCAAGATGCTGACAATCAAGCACCCAGAGATTGTACTGTTTCTCGATTTCAATCGACTGGCTTGCTGCATAATCTGTCGGGTAGGTCAGAACCGGAATCTCATCGTGCGGGTACTTGGATGCCAACATGGAAATCGCAGTAAAAAAAGCCTCACGCGGTAGCGCCTTGTTGTCGAGTACGAGCACGGTGATGGCATTGGTCAGGTTGGAGAGATTGAGACCGACCTCTGTGCGCAGAAGCATGAAAATTGCAATTGTCCTGCCATCTTTCTGTAAGGCAAAGAGTGATTTCTGGCGTTGGAAACCGGCTTTCTGATAGCACTCTTGAATAGAGTTGTCTTCCTGCTGTTGCGGTGTCAGGTCCATCGCCTGCAACATCAGACCTTTCGATCTGTTGCTGTAGAAGGCCTCGAGGTCGAGAAGGTCCTCTTCTTTGGCCGGAGCCAGTTCCCACGCTCCACCATCCCGCCATTTCAGATCATATTCCTTGCGGTAATGAAAATAGTCGAAGGTGTCCACAGAGCAGAGGGACGGATCATCATAATGATTGGCGACTCCACCGAAAATCTTTTGCGGAAACCTGTTCTCGGGGCGGAAGAAACACATGACGTAATCCATGTGCGAAGAGTAGAGAGCCTGGGCTTCGTTGACAGCTTCGCCGACGAGTTGCAGGGTTTCCAGACCGGCCGTCAGCGAGTGAGTTCGGTCTGCTGCATGATGGTGGATGAGCCAGGAGTTGCTGAACTGACGGAGCATGGCCATGTGCCCGGTTATCCGGCTGTTCTCCTGATAAATGAAGTGCCTGGCTATCTCCGGGGCGGAATCGTAGAGCTTGGCGTAAGTCGCTTTGAATTCGTCCCGGTATCCCTTCAGTGATTGGTACTTTTGTGGATAGATAAAGCCGCTGGCAAAAAAGAACTCCCAGAGCTGGTCAAGATCTATCTTGGGGCAAACTCCCTTGCTGCGGTCATCGGCACGATGTAGCAGGGCCATCAGACGGGTGTGATCCGAGACGTCCATGTCGAGGATTGCCAGTCCACAACGCAGTGGCGCTGATTCGTCTGAGTCATCGAGACTCTGGCAGTAGACGACCTGCGCCTGACAATTCAGGCTGAATGAATCCGCCAGGCGCAGTTCCAATCTGTCGATCTGCATACCTGGCAGTAACTGCGCTTCCTGAGGGGCCTCTGCGATGGCCATGCCTGCACCGGATAAATCGGTAACGTCAAGCCGGATCAGGTTCTGCGTCAATGGATGAGTGAAAACAGCCTCAGGTGCCGGACGCAGTTCAAGGCGACGGTTGCGGTGTTTTTTCGGTGGGAACCGGCGCTGCTGGGTCAGGGCCGGAGCAACCACAACCGTGTGTTGGTCACGTTTGCCAAAACTGCGCAACAAATGGCCGGGGGTCGATAGAAGCGTTTGCCCGGCACGAGTGAACATGACAGTCAGGGGCTCATCCATCTTCAGCCATTGGAAGGTTTGCGGTGGCTTCGCCTGTAATTCAAGCCGGAAGGCTGCTGCACTGAAATCTTCCAACGTTCCGGAAAAGACCGCTCCGTTCTGAATAACGCTGGCCTCGATGTCCGTACAAAAATGTCTCCTGATCCGGCGTGATGTCAGTTGGTGACAGACTTCCGGAAGCAGGCAGCGCAAACCGTCTTCAGTCAATTGCGGATCGATAAGCTCGACTTGCAGAATGTGATGGCCATGAGGGATTTCGAGATGACACATTTCAAAGTCTCCCCGGTCGATACCGGGGGGAAGGGGCGCTGTCCAGAAGCAGGTAAAATTCTCGTCAACACAAGCTTCCGGAGTCGCCAACAGGCGCAGGTTGCGGCCATTCTGACGATGCTCCAGGAGTACGGTCAGTGTCGCTGATTGAAAGTGCAGGTAGTTAAGGCGGTTGATCAGGGTTTCGCGACTGATTTTGCGAGCGGCCTGGCTGATTGGAGCGACAGGTACTTCTGCTGCATCGTCCGAACGGCGATGCACTTTTCTTGTTTTGCGGGTGGTGGGTTTCAAGTCAACGCTTTGCACAGATGTCCCTGGCTGAAGCCGCAGAAGGCAGTCCTTTTAGCCTGCCGAGTAAATTACAGTCTGCCGAGTAAGTAACTTCCATAAATGGATTCGTTTATTCATCTAATTGCAGTATAATTTAATAAAATTATGCACAATTATATGTATATTAAAATAATTGTCAAGAACTTATGTATAAGTTATGTGCAAATGTATATCTTATGTTATGCGGAGGAGGGGGGTAGGCCTTTGGGTAGATCAGCAAGAACTTAATCGGGCACTAACTGAGAGAGGATGACGATTTTTTTACTTCTTCTTGCGTTGCTCCGCCCACCAGTCGAGACGTTCGCGGATCATTTTTTCGTAACCGGAATCTTTAGGGCGATAAAACTTTGTGCCGCCAAGAGCCTCGGGGAGATGCTTCTGGGTGACGACGCTGTTCGTTTGATTGTGAGCGTACTGGTAGTCCTTGCCGTAACCGAGATCCTTCATCAGGCCGGTCGGAGCGTTGCGCAGGTGGTGCGGAACTGGTAGTGCGCCGCTCTGGCGGACTTCTTTCTGGGCTTCACCAACCGCGACATAAGCAGCGTTGCTCTTGGGAGCCGTTGCCAGGTAGGTCACCGCCTGGGCCAGTGGAATGCGCCCTTCGGGCATACCGATGAAGTGAACCGCCTGCTGGGTGGCGATGGCCACCTGTAGAGCGCGTGGGTCGGCATTGCCGACATCTTCAGAGGCAAATATGACCATACGCCGAGCAATGAAAAGCGCATCCTCACCTGCCTCGATCATGCGCGCCAGCCAGTAGATGGCGGCATCCGGATCGGAGCCGCGCATGCTTTTGATAAATGCTGAAATGACGTTGTAGTGTTCTTCGGCGCCTTTGTCGTAAAGTAGCGGTGATTTCTGCATGGCGGCGGTAGCATCACTCAATTGGATGACCTTGTCGGCGGCAGTGGCCGCAGCGACTTCCAGAGTGTTAAGTGCAGAGCGTGCATCGCCGTGTGCCTGCTCCGCAATGAATTCAAGCGCCTTCTCTTCAATCTTGAGTTGCTGCAGGCCAAGGCCTTCCTCTGCCGAGAGTGCGCGGTTGAGCAGCTGTTGGATATCTTCTGCGGCAAGAGGCTCAAGCACAAAGACCCGAGAGCGGGAGAGCAGGGCGGAGTTGACCTCGAAAGAAGGGTTCTCGGTGGTCGCACCGATCAGGGTGATGTCACCGTTCTCCACCGAGGGTAGCAGGGCGTCCTGCTGGGCCTTGTTGAAGCGATGAATTTCGTCGATGAAGAGTACGGTGCGTCGTCCATGGTAGTTTCTTTCCTGTTGCGCCTTGGCAACGACTTCGCGGATATCCTTGACCCCTTGCAGAACAGCGGAAAAAGCCACAAAATGACTGCGAGTGGTCTGGGCGATGACTCTGGCCAGGGTGGTTTTGCCGGTACCCGGTGGCCCCCAGAAGAGGGCAGAGGTGAGCTGGTCCTGTTCGATCAGGCGACGCAGGATACCCTCTTTGCCAAGCAGATGCTGTT
>DAOWJU010000159.1 GCA_030640215.1 Desulfuromonadales bacterium | reverse complement strand
TTTTGTGCGCGAGGTCGAAGGCACCCGGGCCGTTGTTGTTGATACCCGTAAAACAACGCCGGGGTTGCGGGTTCTGGAAAAATATTCTGTTCGTATGGGTGGCGGTGGCAATCACCGTATGGCTCTTTACGACGCAGTCTTGATCAAGGAAAATCATGTTGCCGCTGCTGGCGGCATTACGGCTGCTGTCAGTCGTGCTCAGCAGCGTGTTCCCCACACCCAGAAAATAGAAGTCGAGGTTCGTAATCAGGAAGAAGTAGCCGAAGCCCTTGCTGCCAAGGCTGATATCTTACTGCTTGATAACATGTCTCTCGCTGAATTGACGGCAGCGGTTGAGCTGGTTGGCGATCAGGCGATTACGGAAGCTTCCGGTGGCGTTAATCTGGAGAGTGTGCGTGAGATTGCCGAAACCGGGGTCCGACTGATTTCTGTCGGCGCACTGACCCACTCCTACCGTGCGGTTGATATCTCTATGCTGTTTACTTAAAGTGCCCATCTGGAAAGCGGATGGGCACTAAGTCGTTTTGAAAGAAGAAACAAACCGTTAGAATAAAGGGATCAGCAATCAGTTACCTATGAATAACCCGACGCCGCGCGAAACCATTCTGTCTCTTTTTAGCCAGACTCCTGACGGCTTTGTCTCTGGTGAGCGCGTCAGTGCGGAATTAGGCGTCTCGCGGACTGCAGTCTGGAAGCATATTCGCAATCTGCGTCAGGCTGGCTACGAAATCAAGGCGATACCGTCACGAGGTTATCAATTGCTGCAGTCTCCCGACGTGCTGATGCCGGAATCGATTCAGGCTGGCCTTGGTTGCCAGCGGGTCGCTTCTCGAGTGCGCTGTTTCGATGAGACTGATTCCACCAACTTACAGGCTTGTCGTCTGGGTGATGAAGGTGGAGATGACGGCCTGGTGGTGATCGCTGACCGGCAAAGTTCCGGTAAAGGCCGGATGGGCCGCCAATGGGAGTCTCCCGGCGGTGTCAACCTCTATGCCTCAATCCTTCTGAGGCCACCTGTTCTTCCTTTTGAAGCACCCAAGCTGACTTTTCTTTCGGCCGTGGCGGTTTGCCGCGCCATCACCAATTGCACGGGACTGCACCCGACAGTCAAGTGGCCCAACGATATTCTCTTAAATGGTGCGAAAGTTGCCGGGCTCCTCAATGAAATGAGCTCTGAGACCGATCAGGTCCACTATGTCGTGCTGGGGATTGGCGTCAATCTGAATATGCGCGTTGACCAGTTTCCAGCAGATCTGCGCTACCCTGCGACATCACTTGCCATCGCTACCGGGCAACCGGTTTCACGCCTAGATTTTACCCGCACTTTGCTGCAGGAAATCGATGCCTTGTATCAAGTGTATCTGGAGCAGGGCAGTGTGCCGATTATGTCTGCCTGGACCGAGCTTTGTGACTTGACCGGTAAGTTGGTGCAGGTCGATTGCAATGACGTGCAGATTGAAGGGACCATGACTGGTCTTGGCGAAGATGGGGCGTTGCTGGTTCGGACTAAGACTGGTAAGATAGAGAGCATTTATGCTGGAGATGTCCGGCCGGTTTAGAGGCTGGGACGAGGAACGAGAGATGAAACAAATGATACATTTTTTTTATTTGTAATTATCCAGCACATTGGACTTAAACCATCAAGAACACCCCCCTGCTCGTTGTACTCGCTTCCCCCCTGTAAAACAGGGGGGATTGAGGGGGGTGATTTGTTTTGATTTTCCGCGTCTCGGGGTTTTTAATGCTTCTGGTTATAGATGTAGGCAATACCAATACAGTTCTTGGCTTATATCGAGACAAAGAACTTGTGCATAGTTGGCGACTGACGACCGACAAGGCTCGCACCGCTGACGAGTGGGCTATGGTGATCCATGAGCTCTTCAGCCTCTGTGGATTGCATTTTCCTGATGTAGGCAATGTGATTATTTCCTGTGTCGTGCCGCCGCTGCTGAATACTCTGGAGACTCTCTGCGATACATATTTCAAATTGCAGCCGTTAGTGGTTGGTCCGGGGATCAAAACCGGCATGCCGATTCTGTATGATAACCCGCGCGAGGTGGGTGCCGACCGGATCGTCAATGCCGTGGCTGCTTATGTAAAAAAGCCTTCCAGCCTGATCGTGGTGGATTTTGGTACCGCAACAACTTTCGACTGCCTCTCGAAACAAGGTGAGTACTTGGGCGGTGCCATTGCGCCGGGTTTGAGCATCTCTGCCGAGGCTCTTTACGAGCAGGCCAGTAAGTTGCCCAGAGTTGAAATCTGCTGCCCACCGCAGGTCATTGCCAAGAATACCGTCAACAGTATGCAGTCCGGCCTCTTTTACGGTTATGTTGGCCTGGTCGACGGCATCGTTGGCCGGATGAAGCAGGAGTCGCGCGACATCCCCTACGTGCTTGCCACCGGGGGGTTGGCGACGATTATTGCACCGCACAGCCAGACTATTGATGAGGTTGATAATTGCCTCACCCTGGAAGGTTTACGGATTATCTTTGAACGCAACCATATTGTGTAGTGGTAAACAGCGTCCATATGGAAATGAGTGTAGTTTTCGATTTGGAAACTAATTGCGATTGTCTGACCATTGGAAATCATAAAGACCACCAAAAGGAGAGATCATGGCAAAGTTTGAAACTGAAAAATTGCGGAACCTGGGCATCGTTGGACAGGGGGATGCGGGTAAAACTTCCCTGATTGAAGCTATCTTGTTCAATACCGGTATGACCGACCGCCTTGGCAAGGTTGACGATGGCTCGTCGAATATGGACTTTGAGCCCGAAGAGACCAAACGCAAGATTACGATTTCGTCAAAACTGCATCATTGCGAATGGAACGACCACGAACTGCACATTGTCGATACGCCAGGTTACACCAACTTTCTTCATGATACCCGTAGCTGTATGCGTGTCCTCGGTGGCGCTGTCATGGTGATCTCGGCTGTTGATGGCGTCAAGGCCCAGAGTCAGACTCTCTGGCGGTGGACCGAAGAATTTGAAATACCGTTGATTGTTTTTGTCAATAAACTCGACCGCGAACGCTCTGATTATCTCAAAGCCCTTGACGACATGGAAAAAAACCTCGGTTGCCGACCGGTTGCGGTCAATATGCCGATCGGTGAAGCCGAAGAATTCAAGGGGGTTATTGACCTGATCACCATGAAAGCCCGGACCTTCAAGTTTGACGATAAGGGCACCTACGATGAGGGTGACATCCCTGCCGAGTATCAGGGTGAAGCCGATCGTCTGCATCTCATGCTCGTGGAAGCCTGTGCTGAAGCTGATGATGAACTGATGGAGAAGTATCTGGAGACCGATGAGCTGAGTAATGAAGAAATCCTGCGCGGACTCCGTGAGGGGGTTTTGACCGGAGTTTTTATTCCTGTTCTGTGTGGTAGCGCGACCGCAAATATCGGTATTCGCCAGTTGCTCGATTATATCGTTGTCAGTACCCCATCGCCAATCGATAAGGGGACCCAGTACGGTACGAATCCAAAGACTGATGAAGAAGAAAGCCGTGAGCCGGACCCTTCGGCGCCTTTCTCAGCAATGGTTTTCAAGACGATCAGCGACCCGTTTACCGGCAAATTGAACCTGTTCCGGGTGTACTCCGGTACGGTTAAATCCGATAGCACGGTTTATAACTCAACCAAGGAAACCAACGAACGCTTAGGCCAGATTCTGCTGCCGGAAGGCAAGAAACAGAAGCCGGTCAAAGAAGCTGTCGCCGGTGATATTGTTGCCATCGCCAAGCTCAAGGAAACCGAGACAGGTGATACGCTTTGTGACGCTGCGAACCCGATTGTTTATGAGAGTCCGATCAGTATGAAGCCGGTTATCTCCTTTGCTTTGGAACCGAAGAATAAAGGCGATGAGGAAAAAATCTTCAGCGGCCTGTCAAAATTGACCGAAGAGGACCCGGCCCTGCAACTCCTGCGCGATGTGGAGACCAAGGAGATGATCATCTCCGGGATGGGCCAGGTACATGTTGAGGTCGCGGTTGAGAAACTCAAACGCAAGTATGGTGCCGAGGTCCTCCTCAAGGAGCCTAAGGTCCCTTATCGCGAGGCTTTCAAGAAGTCGGTCGAGCAGTCCTACCGTCACAAGAAACAGTCCGGTGGCAAGGGGCAGTTCGCAGATGTGTCAATTAAACTCAAGCCACTGGAGCGGGGCGCAGGATACCAGTTCGTCGATAAAATTGTCGGCGGGGTTGTCCCGAGGCAGTTTATCCCGGCGGTCGACAAAGGTATTCGCGAAACCATGGGCAAAGGGGTCCTGGCGGGCTTCCCGGTTCAGGATTTCCAGGTCACCTTGTACGACGGTTCTCACCATTCAGTCGACTCCTCCGAGATGGCTTTCAAGATTGCCGGTTCCATGGCATTCAAGAAAGCCCTTGAAGCAGCCAGCCCGATCATTCTTGAGCCGATCATGGAGATGGAAATTAACATGCCGGACGAATGTGTTGGTGATGTAATCGGCGACCTGAACTCTCGCCGCGGTAAGGTTCTCGGTATGGACCCACAAGCGGGCAGTCAGGTGGTCAAGGCTCAGGTGCCGATGTCTGAAGTGCTCAAATATGCTCCTGAACTGCGCTCCATGACCTCAGACCGCGGCCTCTTCACGATGGAGTTTTCGCACTACGAGGAAGTTCCTTCGCATATGATGGCGAAGTTGCTGGCGGAGTTCAATAAGCAGGATGAGTAGTGAGTGGTTGTGAATCATGCTAGTGTCGTGTCAATGATGAAATGGCTTAATACAAGACGCGGCACCAGTTCAGGAAGAATTGCATAGTAGGCAGGGAGGACTTATATGTCTGACAAGGACCAGTTCACTTTTGAAGACGATGATGATTTTCCGGAGACCAATTTGAGCGACAAGGACAAATCTCAAGCGTCAGGTCTGAATGCCGAGGGTTCCTTGGCGGATGATCTGGGTGACCAGGTTGAGTCTCAGGGGTTGGGTTTAAACTATGATGACGATTTCCCGAAGGCGGATTTGAGCGCAGCATTCGCAGAGGGTGAGCAGGTTGCTGATGAGTCGGTAGCGGGCGAGCCTGAGCAGAAAGTTAAAGGCGGTGGCAACTCCAGGACGCGGATTCTTCTGATGGTTCTGTTGCTGGTTATTGCCAGCGGCGCAGGCGCTTATTATTTCATGGGTTTAGGTGGTACAACACCTCCAGTACCAACAGTGCCGGTGCCGGCGCAGAAAACCACAAAGTCTGTTGCCTTGCCCTCAAAGCCAACCAAGAAGGTCGCTGCCCCAGCCAAGGCTGAGCCAGCGGCAAAACCAGTGGCAAAACCAGTGGCAAAGTCTGCAACAAAGCCTGTCACTGTAGCAATCCCACCACCTCCGCCAGCTAAGCCAGTAGCCAAGGTTGCGCAAACCAAACAACCGGTCACGGTAGCAGCAAAAGAAGCCGCTCCTGTGGCGAAGCCTATGGAAAAGGCAGTAAAAGAGAAAGCGGCACCCACGGCTGCAGTTGCCCCTGCTCCGCAAAAAACCACTGCTCCGATCCCGCCAGCACCAGCCCCAGCACCGGTAGAGCCGACAAAGGTTGCAGAGCCAGCTGCTCAAGTGACTGGTGGTGTTTTTGCGTTGGATGCCGGCTCTTACCTGTTGGAGTCCAACCGGGATGCTCTGGTGGCAAAAATCAAAAAGCTCGGTTACAAGCCATTAGTTACGCCGGTTGATGCAACTCTGGACATGACAAGACTGCGGCTTGGTACCTTCGGCAAGGACGAAGTGCAGGAAGCTCTCGATTTTGCTCGCACGATCGAACCGGGAGCTTACAGCGCTCCCGCTGGCGACGGCTATGTTGTCTATGCCGGAACCTTTCTGAAGTCAGGTAATGTCGATAGGTTGACTCAGCGTTTTCTTAAAGAAGGCATAAAAGTTCGTCCTGAGCCGGTTCAGGTGGTAAGAACCTTGAATCGTATTCGCTTTGGTGGCTTTGCAACTAAAGAAGATGCTGCTGCTGCTGCCCGTGAGCTTGCTAAATCCGGGCTGAAGGCTGAAGTGGTCAAGTCTAAATGACAATGGAGTTGACTTGATTTATGGCACAAACTGAATCAACCACCGTGCGCCTGAAGGTTTCACCTGAGGTCGCACGGATTGTGAAACTGGGGGCCCCCCGCGATGTCCAACTTGCGGCAGCGCGGGGGGCTCTTCCCCTTGCAGGCAAAGATCTTTTGACGGTTCTTTTCTTCCTCTGTCGCAGCAGCGATGCCGAGATCAAGAAGGCGGCCGTGAGAACTTTGCGTGAGTTGCCCGAGACGATCCTGACTCCAGTCCTTAAAGAGGAATCTCTGCATCCACAACTGATTGATCTGCTCGTCAGGGCCAGAATGGCTGATGGCGAGTTGATGGGGGCGGTCATTATGCATGTGGCAACCACTTTAAAGACACTCCTTTATCTGGCCGGTAAAGCCTCCTCTGGAGTGCTGGAGCGTCTGGCTGGCCACCAGAACCTGTTGCATCAGAACCCAGAACTTGTCGCGGCAATTATTGCCAACCCTGCGGCCGAAAAAACTTTGAAGTTTAAGTTGGGTTGGCAGGATCCAGAAGCGGCTGTTCAATCTGCTGCGGATCAGAAGGGCGATGTAGGTGACGTGGACGATGATGAAGATGTGGATGGTGATGATGAGGAGCGCAGTCAGACCGAGATAGAGGCCTTGATGAAAGAGGCGGACGCCGAAGGATTGTCGAAATACCAGATCGCTATGGAGCTCAAGGTTGCGGAAAAGATCAAGATGGGGCTGACTGGCGACAAAGAATGGCGCGCCATTATGATGAAGCAATCGAACAAGTTGATCCAGGGCGCTGTCATGAAGAATCCCCGGATCACCGACGGTGAGGTTCTCATGGTGGCTAAGAGCAAGACCTCCAGCGATGATTTGATTCGCCTTATTCTGCTCAATAAAGACTGGGTGAAGAACTACGAAATAAAAAAAGCTTTATTGGTGCATCCCAAAACACCGCCACCGAAAGCGCTGCGATTTGTCAGTTTTATGACCATGAAGGATATTAAGACGATGGCGAAAAGTCGTCAACTCTCTAATATTATTGCAAATGCAGTTCGTAAAGAATTGGCATTTCGAATCAAGAAGCAAGGTGGATGATTAACCCGGTGGCTGGGGCTTAAATCATCAAGAACACCCCCCTGCTCGTTGTACTCGCTTCCCCCCTGTAAAACAGGGGGGATTGAGGGGGGTCATTTATTGTAATGAAGAAGTTACAAAAGACTAAATGAAGGTAGTTATGAAAGAAATTATTGCTGTTTGTACCAGTGAGTCTAAAGGCGAACGTAAAACTGATGTTGGCCAGGCTGAGTTGCAGGAAGGTTTTGGCTTGGTCGGTGATGCTCACGGTGGCGACTGGCATCGCCAGGTCAGTCTTCTGGCCATAGAGAGCATTGACAAAATGCGTGCCGCTGGCCTTGATGTCGGCCCTGGTGATTTTGCCGAAAACCTGACAACGCGGGGCATTGAATTGTATTCCCTGCCAATCGGGACAAGGTTTCGCGTCGGTGCTAGAGTCCTGTTGGAAATGACCCAGATCGGTAAAGAATGTCACGACCGCTGCGCTATCTACCATCAGGCCGGTGACTGTGTCATGCCGAAAGAAGGTGTCTTTGCCATCGTTCTTGAAGGTGGCCCGGTGAAAACTGGTGATGCTGTGGAGATCCTGGAAACTGTTGTTGATCAAGGTAGCAAATGAAAACTTCTGAAGTGTATCGTATCGGTGTTGTCACCTTGTCAGATAAGGGCTCACAAGGCCAGCGCGTTGATGAGAGTGGCCCGATCGTTCAAGGCATGCTGAGAGCTGTTGGCGAGGTGACTCATGCTCTTATCCTCCCAGATGATATCGACTCAATCATCAGCATCCTGACTGAATGGTCCGATCAGGAGCAGCTCAACCTGATTGTGACGACCGGCGGCACTGGCCTGACTCCTCGCGATGTGACGCCTCAGGCGACTTTACAGGTTATCGATTACGAGATCCCGGGGATGGCGGAAGTGATGCGTATGGAGAGTCTGAAGAAAACGCCCCATGCCATGATGTCACGCGCAGTCGTTGGTGTCCGCAAGCAGACGATGATTATTAATCTGCCCGGCAGTCCCAAGGCTGCCCGGGAGAATCTGGACGCTGTGATGCCGGCATTACCGCATGCCTTGGCCAAGTTGGCTGGGGACCCGAGTGATTGTGCTCAGTGAAAAGTAAAAATTGAAAGGGGAAAAGTGGTTGCGACACTAACTTTTCACCTTTTACCTGTCACTTTTCTCTCTGAATCAATGAGCCAGGAATCCAGCCCCCCAGGCGAGCAGAATACCCATACATAAAGCCAGGGTTGCTGCCGGGCCGCGGCTCCGGTGTGACTCCGGGATCAGGTCAGACGCGGCGATATAGATGAAGGAACCACCCGCACCGGCAAGCAGGGCACCGAGTAGCGTTTCTGACAGATTGTTGACCAGAGCAAAGGTCAGGATAGCGGCACCTGGAGTCGCCAGGGCGACGAAGGCGGTCAGTTGGATGGCTTTTTTGCGCGCCCAGCCATAGTGTAGCAGGATGGCGATCATCGCGATCCCTTCAGGAACTTCATGGGAGACAACCCCCAGAGCTGCCAGTAAGCCAAGATCATGGCTGACTTCAAAGCTGGTGCCGATAATCACGCCGTCTATCAACGAATGCAGGCCCATGCCGAGAAATGCCACCCAGCCCATGGGGTGGGGCTGAGAACAGCAATCATCATGGCAATCATCGACATTCAGGTTGACATGGTGTTGCTCCTCATGGCCAGCATGGATCAGCAGATGGTGCTCAAAGAAATAAAACAGCACAAAGGCAAGCACGATAAAAATGGGGGCCTTGGTTGTTAACTCCATTGATTCGGGCAGAATATGGAGAAACCCGACACCGAGGAGCACGCCTGCAGAGAAGGAGACCAGAACAGCAGAATAGCGGCGGCTCCAATTCTCCCGGGCAAGGACCAGGTACATCCCGACAAAGGTCGCGACGCCCGCGAAGCTACCGGCAAAGAGTACGTTCAACCATTGTTCAGACATTAACCAGTATCTCCAGGGACATCGATCAGAGAAAAACAAGAGCCTTTCAGCTATAATCTCTGCATTATAGATTCGAAGCCTGTTAAGGGCAAGATCCAGTTTTTTATAATTATTCTAAGGTCCTCCTTCAGTAATCCTCACCTGCATTCAGCCCATCGATCAGCCTGTTTTGACTTAGGTCAAAGAAATGAAACTAAGACTGCTCTAACCTACCCGAGCAGTGAGGTCGTGAATCCACGCTCACGTACTTGACAGCCACCAGTAACCTGTTTTAGTTCGCTTGGTTGGGCCTAATAAAAACCGGTGTCTCATCCTTTACACTACAATTATATGTCTGTTTTATATGGTTTTTTGCTCACTCTAACCGATAGGAGGTTTTTCATGAACAAGATCAAGTTTACATCTGTTTTAATCTCTGTTGCTCTGGCTGCTCTGTTCTGTAGCAGTGCTTATGCTGCAGTTGACATCGACAAAGACACACAAAAATGTATTACCTGTCATCTCGAAAACGGGATGGCACCCAGAATGATTCAAATGTGGGAAGAGTCTAAACATGCTGAGAATGGTGTCGGCTGCCTCTCTTGTCATCAGGCAGAAAAGGGTGACTTTGATGCCTTTGAGCACAACGGCTTCACGGTTGGGCTCTATCCGACCCCGAAAGACTGCTCAGAGTGTCACGAAAAAGAAGTGACCGAACACACCAAGTCGAAGCACGCCTATCAATTCTGGCTCTATGCCCCGGCTGACCGTGCTATTTTTGAGCCGATTGTCGGCACCAAGCAAGGCTGCGAAGCTTGCCACAATATCTCCAACCAGTGGCCTGACGGCTCGGTTGGTGAGTGCGATGCCTGTCATCCAAAACACAGTTTCTCTATTGAAGTTGCTCGCGAGCCGCAAACCTGTGGCGAGTGTCACCTCGGTCCGGACCATCCGCATATCGAAATCTACAATGAATCAAAGCATGGCAACATCTTTGCTGCAGAAGGCGATAAATGGGACCTCTCCTATCGTTCAGATGATTTCAAGAACATCCCTATTGAAGCACCAGTCTGCACAACCTGTCATATGGATGCTGTCGGCGATATGAAGTCGACTCATAATGTCTCCGCACGTCTAGGGTGGGAATCTCAGGCTCCATGGTCTTATCGTACTGTCTGGTTTGAAGAAGAGCTGGGCAGCTGGCAAGAGAAAACCCAACGCATGCAGAATGTTTGCTCTAACTGCCATGCCCCGACTTTCATCAAAGATCACTTCCTCGCTTATGATCTGGTGAACTTGCAGTACAACGAAATTCGTCGCCAATTCCTCTACTGGGTCAAGCTCTATGTCGAGAAAGGGCTGATCAAGCCACTCAAAGAAACTTTCAACGATGGTAAGGAAAGAGCTCAGTCAAACCTGGTCATCAACGCCGGTTGGTACACAACAGCTTCAGAGATGATGTATAATGGTTGGCATCATGAAGGTCGTCGTTTCCGTCACGGTGCGGCCATGGGCGGTGCTGACTACGTACAATGGCACGGCATTTGGGAAATTCAGCATGATATGCAGGAAATGATCAACTGGGGTGCTGAGCATGGTGTTGAGGAAGCTATGAAGATTGCCGAGTCTGACTCTCCAGCCAAATTCTTCCCCTACAAACTCTATGATTTCCCAGGTGGTGTTTATTCCATCTCGACCAAAGAGAACCAGGCTGTAACGACAACTCAACAGTACATCCCCAACTACTGGGAGAAGGTTAAGGCCAATGTCGAGCAAGCTTATAAAAAAGGCTTCCTGACTAAGGTTGCCTGGGATCGCTGGATGGAACGCTACAACAACAAGGACCACTACGATGGCACCAAGTATGGTTCTCATCCACTCTATGGACCTTACGAGGAGCGCAAGGTTAAGGAGCTGAATCTGAAGGATCCGAATTCACCCCTGAGCCGGGCAATAAATATTGACCTGCCGTCTCCGTCTCCGGCTGAAGAGAAGATCAAGTAAACCAGCAGTTGGTTAAATGCCAGCAGTTTGTCCAATAAAGGCAGCGCGGGAGAGTTTCGGCTCTCCCGCGTTATTTGTTAGTATCTGAAAATCAGTTTGACCCTAAGTATGGGAGTGCAGCTTCTATGATGAAAAAAGCTTTAACCGCAACACTGGTTTTTCTCTCAATTTTCACCTTTTCCTTAGTCACTCAAGCCTTTAGTGAAAACATTGTCGCCAGCCTCGATGATGAAAACATTACGATCGAGACCCTGGCAACTTATGTAGATGATGTGGCTGGCAACAATTACAAGCCGTGGTTGAATAATCAGGAAGGTTTGCGCAAGCTGGCAGACTTCTACATCAATCGTACGCTCCTGCTTGAGTACGCCAGAAAGACCGTGGCCAAGAACGATACTATTGTCACGAATCACAATGCCCGTAGTGTTGATGAAGATGTCATGTATCTCACGACACTGCTCAAAATCGAGGTGCAGGACAAGGTCCATGTCACGGAAGAAGATGTCAGCGCCTATATGAAAAAGAACAAAATGGCTTCCGAAAAACAGGCCAGGCAAGAAATAGAGTCTGAGCGGAAGAATCAACTGATGGGTGCTCTGGTTGAAAAGGTCCGCGTTGGCCATGAAGTCAAATACTTCAACTAGTTTCTGTCCGGAAACCGCCAATTCCATGCAGAATGAAGTGGGCCGCAATCTCTGCGTCAATCTGCACATTTGATTGTGCGGCGTAAAGTACTACGCCTCCGCTTCAGTGCTTGACTTGATTAACCTGGGCGCTTGATTTCCTAGACCTTGCGAAAAATTGCTGGTTACCGAATCAGAAACACTCAATGCACCCCTCCTGTTTCACTCATTAAAGAAGGGCATTGAACAAAGTAAAAAAGGCCGGGCAGTAAAACTGTCCGGCCTTTTTCTGCCTTTTCCACCATCGGTTCTGTCGATAGCCTCCAGGCAGGTTGAGAAAGTATTCTTTTCAGTTATCTTTAAATCTACAAAGATTTATTTGCATCGCTGCTCTTAAGGTATTAATTTGTCTCAGGTCATTAATGGTCTCCATCCAGGTAGAGAGGTATTCAGTATGAGAAGGACATTGGTTTTGCAGGGGGGCCTGATGGTTGCTCTGGTGTTGTTGACGGCAGGGGTTGCTCTCGCTTCTTTAGACCGGCTTTCGGATGAGACCAAGGAGTGTCTTGGTTGTCACGAAGGCATGCCTGGTATCGTCATGCAATGGGAAGACAGCGCACACTGGAACGCTGGTGTCGGCTGTTACGAGTGTCACAAGGCAGAAAATGATGATGTGGATGCGATGAACCACAATGGTTTCTCGATTGCGATTATCGTTTCGCCTCGTGACTGTGGTCAGTGTCACCCCAAGGAGACGGCAGAACAGGAAGCCAGCCATCACGCCCAGGCTGGTGATATCCTGAACACCAAGGACGGTATCCTCGGCCAGACAATTGGTGGTGAGCCAGCAGTCGCTGTTGGTTGTCGTCAGTGCCACGGTTCTCTCGTTAAGGTCAACTCAGATGGTACCCTCGATACCGACACCTGGCCCAACACAGGTATTGGCCGGGTCAACCCGGATGGCTCCAAGGGAACCTGTTCGGCCTGCCATACCCGCCATCGTTTCAGTAAAGAGCAAGCCCGTAGGCCAGAAACCTGTGGCAAGTGCCATCTCGGCCCTGATCATCCCCAGAAAGAGGTTTATGAAGAGTCCAAACATGGCATCCTTTATCGTGCTTTCGAAGATGAGATGAATATGGATAAGCCGAAGTGGGTTGCCGGTCAGGATTACTACGATGCAGCGACCTGCGCCACCTGCCATATGAGTGCAACGGTGAACCAGCCTACGACTCATGATGTTGGTACACGACTGGCCTGGAACCTGCGTGCGCCGGTTTCTACGCGTACCGAGAACTGGGAAAAGAAACTGGCAGATATGCAGGATGTCTGTTCCGCTTGTCATAGCTCTTCATTCGTCGAAGGCTTCTACAAGCAGCTTGATGATTTTGTCGTCTTCTATAACAATAAGTTTGCTATCCCGGCCAAGGAGATTCGTGAAATCTTGATGGAAGAAGGGGTCATTTCCAAGGGCAATTTCGATGACAAGATCGACTGGATCTACTGGGAACTCTGGCATCATGAAGGCCGTCGTGCTCGCCATGGCGCAGCGATGAGTGGCCCGGACTATGCTTGGTGGCATGGTATCTACGATGTGGCTAAAAACTTCTACACGGAGCTTCTGCCAGAAGCGAAAGAGGCCTGTGAGAAGGCTGGCAAGCCTGAAGTCTACGAGGCGATTATTGCCAAGTATATCGATGGCCGTAAAGAGCACGAGTGGTATACCAAGGGTTTCGATCCCAAGCGTGTCGAGGAGATGAAGGCTTATTATAAGGAGCGTTATGATCAGGATGTGAAGTAAACGTTCTGCTCTAGAAACACCTCCCGGCCGGGCCTTTGCCCGGCCGGTCAATTTGTAGGTCTGGCAGGACGGGAGATTCCCTGGATTACCTGAATATTGAATTGCCTGAATACGCTATTTACGGAGGAATCATGTCCGATCAAGTGCCTGCAGATGGCCTGCGAGATGGGTTATCAGGACCATTTCATGGGGACAAAGGGCGCCCAGGTGTCTTTTGTTGGACATGGTGTTGGTGTCGATCTGGATGAATACCCCTTTATTGCCAGTTTGCTTAACAATTACGAGTTACAGGAGAATATGACTTTTGCTTTTGAACCGAAAGCTGTGTTCCAGGGGCTTGGTGCGGTTGGTATCGAGAATACATTCCGGGTTTCTGCCGGTGGGCTTAAACCTTTGACTTTTTCGGAGCAGAAATTGATTATTTTATAATAAATCTTACCTATAAATTCAGTACCTCCCCCCCCCCTAACAAAGCCAGGGGTTTACTTCATCTGTTGTTTTTCTCGATTCGTCCCCACCATTGCTAATAATGGTGGGGGTTTTTATTGGTTGAATATCCTGCTGAGATCAAATGTTTGAGCGAGACCTTTAACGCAGAACGTCATATCACGACATCCCCTTTGTATGTGTCGTGGTTTTCGACCGAGGAAAGAGCTTTTCGACAGACATTGACATGTGCTGTTTTTCGACATAATATGCCAATATTGATTTATTTCGACAACAGTGAGAGGTCTTCGACACATGCAAATTACATCAACAACCACGACATTTGCCAATGAAATTGTTCCCGAA
This sequence comes from Desulfuromonadales bacterium, assembly GCA_030640215.1. GTDB lineage: Bacteria > Desulfobacterota > Desulfuromonadia > Desulfuromonadales > BM103 > M0040. Next base: position 24 of record DAOWJU010000159.1, on the reverse strand, counting down.
GGAACCATGCTTGCCGGATATGCG
>DAOWJU010000245.1 GCA_030640215.1 Desulfuromonadales bacterium | reverse complement strand
GGGATCTTATCGTTTGCCTCGCCCTGCGTGTTGCCGCTGATTCCCTCGTACCTGACCTACATCACCGGGCTGTCTTTCAGCCAACTTGATGATGAACATCCGGATGCCGAGGTTCGCCTGACAGTTCTGCTGCACACACTGTGTTTCATCCTCGGCTTTTCCGCCGTATTTATTCTGCTTGGCGCTATTGCCGGTATCGCTTCCAGTAGCATCCAGACTTACCTGCGCGAGGGCCGGGGTTGGGTTGAAAAGATCGGCGGGCTATTGATCTTCCTGTTTGGAGTTCATATGACCGGGTTGTTCCATTTTAGTGCCCTCCTCGGCGAAAAAAGGGTTCATCTGCATAAGAGACCGAGTGGTTTTGCAGGGACTTGCTTGGTTGGTGTTGCTTTTGCGGCTGGCTGGACGCCCTGTATCGGCCCAATTCTCGCGTCAATTCTGGTGGTGGCCGCATCTTCCGGTCAGGTCGGTCAAGGGGTCGGCTTGCTAGCGGTCTATTCTCTGGGCCTGGGTCTTCCTTTCTTGCTCTCGGGTCTTCTGTTCCACCAATTTCTGTCAGCTTTCAAACGGTTCCGTAAGCACATTCGCCTCATTGAAATCGGTACCGGTGTTATGCTGATGGTGGTTGGGGTCATGCTCATGTTTAGTCTGCTCGGGCCGGTCACTATGTTTTTATACCAGTGGGTTCCAGTTCGAGGATAATTTCGTAATGAAACACAAGTTCCTTTTCCACGACTTTATAAGTCTCTCATCTGCCTGATTTGGAGGGCTTTCAATATGTCTCAATCTGACCAAGCGGCCAAAACAAACTGGACGCTACTATTCTTAGGTTGGCTTTTAGTCAGTGTGTCGACCACGATAAGTCTTTTTTTCAGCTCTGTTTTGGAGTATGAACCCTGCGTACTGTGCTGGTATCAGAGGATATGCTTGTTTCCGATGGTCTTCATTCTAGCGGCAGGTCTTTTTCCCACTTTTGATAAAAGCGTCATTAAATATGCGCTACCTCTTTCGATAGCAGGTGGGCTGACGGCCTTTTATCATACATTGCTCTATGCCGGGATTATCCCGGAGAGCATCCAGCCCTGCTCGAAAGGCGTTTCATGTACAGAAAAGTATATTGAGCTGTTTGGCTTTGTTTCAATTCCGATGCTCTCTTTTCTCGCATTTTCTACATTAGTCGCACTATTACTTTTTCTTAAAAGGAGAACTTCCAAATGAAATACATACTCGTTGGGCTGACAGGTGTCCTTTTGGTCTTAGCTTTTATTGGAGGCAGTTCCTATTATAAAGGGCAACAGGCTGAAAAATATGGCTTTCTGGCCCAAAAAAACGCCGAACTTTTTGTCAGGGATTATTCTCCGACACTTGGCAGCGATGATGCGAAAGTCTTTATCGTTGAGTTTATGGACCCTGCCTGTGAAACCTGTGCCGCCTTTGCTCCATTTATTAAACAGGCAATGGCTGCCAATCCCGGCAAAATCAAACTGGTACTGCGCTACGCCCCATTCCATGATGGCGCCGAAGATTTTGTCAAGATTCTTGAAGCTGCCAGAATGCAGGGGAAATATTGGGAAACTCTGGATGTCATGTTTAAATCGCAAGGTGCCTGGGCCAACCATGGCCACTATCAGCCGGAAAAATTATGGGATTTCATCCCTAGAGCAGGTGTGGATGTCGAGCAAATCAGAAAAGATATGCATTCCCCGGCTATTGCAAAAATTATTGAACAGGACATGGCTGATGTAAAAACGTTGAATGTTCAAAAAACTCCGGGGTACTTTGTAAATGGCAAGCCTCTGCAGCAGTTTGGCTATAGACAATTAGCACAATTGATTCAATCGGAACTTGATGCACAATATCCGAGCAAACGTTGAGCTGCTAGGTTGACTCGCATCGACGGGAGGTGAATCCTCTTGGATTGCGAAAAGGTTAAAGGGTCATCTTCTCTTGTGAGAAGGTGGCCCTTTTTCAGTACAGCACAAGAAAAAACCTTTCCTCCTCTTTCGCATCAACCTACTGAGAGGTATAATCAGTATCGTTATGCGTGTTCACTACTGTATCTCATTGGTGCATGGTTCTGAACAGGGAGGTCAAGATGCATTGTAGGTTCATTCTCTTGCTTTTGGTCATGCTGACTCTATTCGTCGGTTGTACCGGATCCAGTCAACAGCCTTCACATATTGAGCGTAGCACTGATGTCGAGCGTGGTCGTTACGTGGTCGAGATCATGGGCTGTAATGACTGCCACACTCCCGACTACATGGGGAGCGGCTCTTCTCTTCCGGAAAAGGATTGGCTGGTTGGTGGGGATCTTGGCTTTCATGGTTCATGGGGTACGGCATACCCGACCAATCTGCGCTTGTTGCTTAACGGCATCTCTGAAGATGACTGGTTGATCCTTGCCAGAAGGATGCGCCAGAGTTCCCCCATGTCCTGGGTCAGGCTGCCGAAGGTAACGGATCAGGATCTGCGGGCCGTCTACCGGTTTGTAAAATATCTCGGACCCAAAGGAACTCAGGCACCGGCCCGATTGCCAGCAGGGGTGATGCCAACCACAGATTACCTTGAATTCCCTGAACCACACTAGGAGCCTGTCCGAGAATTTGAAGTGTGAAATGTGAGATAGAAAAAAACTGATAATTTCTCCTTGACATATATAACCGTAACGGTTATCTTTCAATCACAGAACGATGCTTTTGCATGTTCTCCCTCCTAGGTAAAACCTAGAAACCCGTTGCCCCGCAGTCACCCCCCTGACTGTGGGGCTTTTTTTAACAGATCCTTCCAGTCAGCCCAAATAAATGGCTAAAAATTGACAGACTGGTTACGCCTGATAAGCTGGCTGGATCTGTGTTGAATTTGCCGTTTGTTTCTACAATGAGCGCGTAATTTGTCTCGTTTCTGGTCAATACAGAAGCAGAACTTTTGAACCGTGTTTACGACGATAACCACAAGAATTTTCCAACGAAAACTATTAAGGAGTTAACAAAATGGTAAGAAGAAAAATGACTGTAATGATCGCACTTTTCACAATGTTTCTCTTCGGCGGGCTCGTACAAGAGGGACAGGCTGTGGAGGCAGTGACCAAAACCAACATCGTTAAAACAGTTTATAAAGTGGAGAACCTGGTTCGCATTGCTGACAACGTCGTTATCTTATTCGATAGCTCCGGTTCCATGGGCAAGACATTTGATGACAGCGGGGTGACAAAACTGCAGGCGGCTAAAAAAATCGTGATGCAGAGAGCAGCTTCTTTTCCGGATGTTTTTCCTGAGCTGAAAGTCGGTTTGTACAGTTATACTCCCCCCGCCAAAGCTGTGCCGGGTGTGGATACTTCCGTCCTTTATAAATTGCAACCGTTCAACAAGGCCGGATTTCTGAAGGCGGCAGAGCAATTGCCAGATGAAGCAAGCGGCCCGACCTTAATGGTTAATGCCATGAGAAAGCTTGGCTCTCTGCTCGATGAACTCTCTGGCCGTACTGTGGTGTTTTTGTTTACCGATGGCACCCATAGTGACGCTGGTGCTTCCGAAGGTCCGCTTGTGCTGGCCCAAAAGATTGCTAAGAGCCATGATGTAGATTTCCAGATCATTAGCACCACCACTGTGAAGAAACAGATTAAGCTCATGGAAACTGTTGCATCTATCAATGAGGCCTCGAGAGTTCATACTTTCGAAAATTTACTGAGCCGACCGGAAATTTTTACCGGGTCGGTCTTTGCCCTGGAAGAGTCTTATGTCGTTACGGCTGAAGCACAAAACGAAATCGTTGGCTTTAAACTGGATCATGTCCTCTTCGGATTCAATAAGTCGGAGGTCAAAGTCGAGTTCACTGACGAGTTGAATACTGTAGGGGAAATCCTCCAGAAGAACCCGGACAGCTATATTGTTCTGGCAGGTCATACCGACAGCGCCGGCGATGAAGAATACAATCTTGCCCTGTCGCATCAACGGGTAGAGGCTGTTGGCGCTTACCTGGCTGAAAAATTCCACATCGACTCAAACCGGATTTCACTCTTCTGGTATGGTGAGGCCGCTCCGGCTGTCAGTAATGATACGGCTGAAGGTCGTCAACAAAACCGGCGGGTTGTTGGGTTCATCGCTGGTGTTAACTAAAGACCAGGAACCTGGTGCTGAGTGCCAGGAACCTTTTGTACTCGTGATAGTTTAATATTGAGTGCCACTCCTCTGTGGGGAGGTTGCCATCGGCTTCCTCCTCACTTTTTTCTTGATAGCTTCACTGTGAGATTATTTTGAGGAGCCTGTGTTATACTACCGCAGATCGCTAGAATGCTTGGAGCGGAGGTGTCATATGTTGGAGACGAGGTTCATCACTTCAAAGTGCGACAAGTGCCAACAGCAGAATGATATTTCACTAAGCTATTTTGTCGGGCCCGACTATCAATTCGAAAACACAGTCGTTGCCATGTGCCAAAATTGTAACAGCGATTTTCTGGTCACACTTGATGAGGCAAAGATTCAATAAGCATTTTTCATGATTCACCATCTTTGATGGTCTGCCCTTATCGGGCAGGCCATTTTTATTATGGGGATATATCATTCCTGAACTGCAAAACTTCTGGTAAGATGCTTCTAATAGAGAGTAACATACAGAACAAATTGATAGCTCAAAGCACTTCTCTGCCGGGGGACGGAAGATGAAAAGACTGGCTTGCATATTTACGATCTGTCTTTGTCTTGTCAGTGTGGACTGCCACGCTGAGCTCACCTATCAAGAACTACAGCATATTTACAAGACGTCCGGGGAAAACAAGGCTCCCCTGCTGGATAACTATCTGCTCGGCTTATATGAGGGGGTGAACGCCTCTAACCTTGCCTACTACATGCAGACGAAGCAGTTTCTTTACTGTAAACCGAACAACTTCGACTTGAATATCAACAACATCAGGTCGATTATCAAAGATGCCCATGAAGCCTACAATACCGAGGGGGACATCCCCGTCTCCTACCTGTTGTTTGTCGGCCTGAAGAAAACCTTCCCCTGTTTTTGAAGCCATAGTCTCTGAAGCCATAGGTTCGCGCGAGTTATCTGTCACATCCTCGCATCTAACGGCATCTCTGTTTTTCCCAGTACCGTACGCAGTGCAAAAGATGACTGAACGCGCATCACTCCCGGTAGGCTGGTGAGTTTGTTGTGGACGCGCACATAATCATCATTGTCTCGCGTTATGACCCGCAGCAGGTAGTCAAAGTCTCCTGACATCAGGTAGCATTCCATCACCTCCGATACTTTGCTAATTTCTGCTTCGAAGGCGGCCAGTTTCTCACTTTGTTGGCCATCAAGAGAGACCCTTACGAAAACATTGCCAGGCTTGCCTATGGCGCTCTGGTTAATCAGCATCACATAGCGATCAATAATCCTGCTTTCCTCGAGAATTTTGACCCGTCTCAGACACGCTGATTCTGACAGGCCAACTTCTGCAGCAAGCTGGACGTTTGACAGGCGGCCATTCTTTTGTAAATTATTTAGAATAGAATGATCTATGGCGTCCAAGTCTATGGTTGGCATAATCTGCTCCATTAGTGGTCATTTGTAGGTTGTTCTACTAATAAGTAGGTTTATTTGTGATGTTTTGCAAGATAATTTCCCTGTGTTACTGATAGACTCTGCTTATACAAGCAAGTCCACTCATCAATGGTCAAGGGAGCCTTATCATGATTGTCGGTATACTTAAAGAGATCAAGGTGGCGGAAAACCGGGTGTGCATGACTCCGGCAGGTGCTGAAGTCATGGCCAAGAAAGGTCACGTTGTTCTGGTTGAAACTCAGGCCGGTGTGGGCAGTGGCTTCAGTGACGCTGATTATCTTGCAGCCGGTGCGGAAACTGTAGCGACCGCTGCAGCAGTTTATCGTCGCGCAGAGATGGTCATGCATGTCAAAGAGCCTCAGCCCTCTGAATACCCCATGATTCGCGAAGGGCAGATTGTTTTTACTTACTTCCATTTTGCCGCCGTTGAGGAATTAACACGGGCGATGATTGCCAGCGGTTCGATCTGTATTGCATACGAAACAATTGTCGGTGCCGATGGCAGCTTGCCTTTGCTGACTCCTATGAGCGAGGTCGCGGGGCGAATGGCGGCCCAGGAAGCGGCAAAGTATGCTGAGCGTACTTATGGCGGTCGCGGCATCCTGTTTGGTGGTGTCCCGGGCGTGCTACCGGCAACGGTTCTGGTGCTTGGTGGCGGTACGGTTGGGACCCATGCCGCACAGATGGCTTGTGGCCTTGGTGCCAAGGTCTATCTGCTCGATACCAATCTTGATCGATTGCGTCACCTTGCCGAAGTTATGCCGAAGAACTGTTTCCCGATCATGTCTTCACCGGCGACCATTCGCGAGCTTGTCCAGGAGGCAGATGTGGTGATCGGAGCCGTGCTGCTGCATGGCGCCAAAGCGCCCAAACTGATCACCAGGGAGATGTTGAAAAGCATGAAATCTGGTGCGGTGCTGGTCGATGTGGCTATCGATCAGGGCGGTTGTTTTGAGACTTCCAAGGCGACCACTCACAGTGAGCCGACTTATGAGGTCGATGGCATCGTGCATTACTGTGTCGCTAACATGCCGGGTGCTGTGCCGTTGACATCAACCTTCGCGCTAACCAACGCAACGCTTCCCTATGCGGTTAAAATTGCCGACCTGGGGTGGCAAAAAGTCGCCCGTGACAATGTAGGAGTCAGGCAAGGCTTGAACGTGGTCTGTGGTAAAGTCACCTATGCCGGGGTCGCAGAAGCTTTTGGCCTTGAGCACACGCCAGTGGAGGAGGTCCTGTAGCCTTTTATGCGCATTGCAATCATGCTCTCAGGCTGTATGATGTAAGAGAATGTTAATCTCTGGAGGAGTTATGGATCAGATTGTCTTTCGCGAAGACCCGCTGGCCGGACTTGCAGCAGCCTCCACTTACCAGGGAAAACTGAGCCTTATCCACGACGTCCTGAAAGCACGCTTCCCAGGTATCGACCGGATCAGCATTGCTCTCTATGATCAGCAGACGAATTCACTGAAGACCTTCATTGCTTCTCCTGCTGCCGAAAGCCCACTGAAGAATCACGAGGTTGCTCTGGATAAAGAATCCTCTCTTAATCAGATCGCCAGCAATGCCACTCCCCGGATCATCAATGACCTGAGGATTTACGATGGCCACGATTCCATCCACTCCCGCGCGATTGTCGGCCATGGTTTCGCCTCCAGTTATACCCATCCGATGTACCACAACAAGGTCCTCACTGGTTTTGTCTTTTTCAATTCATTCCACAACTGTTATTTTCGTGACCGTGTTCTGGAGCAGGTTGAAGTTTTCGTGCATCTGCTCTCCGAAATGATTTTGACCGATCTGGCGGCAACCCGTGCCCTGGTGGCTGCCATGAGGACATCAATCAGTATGATGCAAAAACACGATCAGGAGACTGGCAGTCATCTTGAGCGCATGTCACGTTATACACGTTTGATCGCTCGTTGCCTGGCTCAAAGAGGTCAGGAACGACTTGATGACGAGCAGATTGAACAGATGGCTCTTTTTTCACCTCTGCACGATGTTGGTAAAATCGGTATCTCTGATCAGATTCTGCAGAAACCAGCGAAACTTAATCTGCAAGAACGTGAAGTTATGAATACCCACACCGTGCTGGGTCGTCAGATTGTTGATGATCTGATCAGTAACTTCGGCTTTGAACAAATTCCATATATCGATTACCTGAGGCACATTACTGAAGAGCATCATGAAGCAAAGGACGGCAGTGGCTACCCTAGAGGCTTGTGTGGGCGGGAAATTCCTCTGGAAGCACGTATTGTTGCTGTTAGTGATGTGTTCGATGCATTAACGACTCAGCGGTCTTCCCAGGAGCCCTGGTCCAATGAACAGGCCTTCGCCATGTTGCAGCTTTTGTCCAT
>DAOWJU010000024.1 GCA_030640215.1 Desulfuromonadales bacterium | reverse complement strand
TGCTTTCCAACCATGAGACAGCATAGCTAAAGACGTAGTTCTCTTCGTTCACCTTGTTCAGAGTACCGACAATACTTGTATCTTTGTATGCAATGAGTTTTTGCGTCATGGTTTAAAGACCTCAACCTCTAGGAGTCTGTCCGAGAATAGGGGCCATAGCGAAAATTCAGAAGTTTGAGAACAGATTTTAGATCATTTGATAGCTCATAGCAGTGGCTATGGGCTGAAAAGGAGCTGAAATATGGGCCAAACAGCTGGATTTGCAGCTGGTCAATCATTGTCGGACAGCCTCCGAGGAATCAATCTCGACTTGAAGTATATCCAGAAATTTGTTGAATGCCGTAAAAAGCTCCATGACACCCAACGCTTCTACGATCTCCGCATCGTTGACTCCCAGTTTACGCAGTTCAGCGAACTCATCATCGGTGCCGTGCAGTGGTTCACTGTTGGCTTTACGTGCCAACTTGATCAGTGCCATTTCCTTAGGATCGAAATCAGCGCGATCCAGGTCATTCTCTATGGTATGGACCTCTTCAGGAGAAACACCGATAGCACTTAAGGCCCCCTCGTGGGCGGCCACACAATACTTGCAACCATTATCCTTGGAGACCAGAACGGCAATCGCCTCCTTGGCCTTGCGCGACAGAGTTCCCTCCATCATCACTTGCTTGACTTTTTGCCCGTTAGCCTCCAGCAGAGGCGGGTGATAAGCGTAGGTTCGAAAAAGATTGGGAATCCTGCCAAAAGCCTGTTCAATGTCATTGAAGATGGCGGAGACCCGCTCGGATCGGTTCTGATCACTGATTGTCGTTATCCGTCCCATGATACATTCTCCCAGGTCCTGCGGCTGTTCCCTCTCAGGCTTTAAGCTCAAGGACTTTTTGAAGTGTTCCGATTGAGTGTTGCAGCGGTTGCTCGGATTTCAGCAGGCGGGCTTGCATGATCCCGCCCTCAATGGTTGCGACGACCATCTCCGCAAGATTCCTTGCAGGAATGTCCCGGCGCATCTGCCCCAGCTGCTGGGTCTGATCAATTTTCCTGGTGATCTTCGTGATCCAGTCCTCGAAAACGCTAACGACAAATGTGGCAAAATCAGGTGAGGTGTCGCTCGCTTCCAGAGCTGTATTACCGAAGAGACAACCACCGACAAAATCTTGCCGACGATGTTTCTCCACAGCTGCTTTGAAAAAGTTATTAAGCCCCTGACCAGGGGTTTCTCCACCCAGTGCGGTATCGAGAAAGTTCATGAAAGCTTGTTTTTCCCGTTTGAGCACTTCAAGGCCAATTTCATCCTTGCCGGTAAAATGAAAATAAAGGTTGCCTTTGGTGGTTCCGGTCGCCTTCAGGATATCATTAACAGTCGTCGCCCCTATTCCTTTGCGAACAAATAAACGAGCGGACTCATCCAGGATTTTAGTGCGAGTTTGCTCTCCTTTTTTTGTCATCTTGGCCTCCGACTTGGCTGAACATCCTGACCTCTTTCGCAAGCGCCTGAAGCGACACAGGCCACCAGGATCACCGTCAGAAAAAGAGTCTCCAGGATTATTATCAAAGCTTTAAACATACAGACCGTTCTGTCTGTTTTGTTAAGTAAAGGAAAACACAGGAAACTGCTTTGTCAACTTATTTAGTCGTAATTGATTTGGCGATAAAGGTTCAATAGCTCGGCAGGTTGCTACATATAATTCGGAGAGGTTTCTCCTGGGTGGGATTTAGAGAAATATCACGTCAAGATTGCTCCAGCTCCGCGCGCAAGGGGAATCCCTCCGCTCTGGCCATTGCATGGGCTTTACTCACCTTTGTTTCTGCGACTTCATACGGATAAGTTCCACAGCCTCCCTTACCTTTGAAGTGAACGTGCAACATGATCCGGTTGGCATCGGTCGGCGACTTACGAAACACGGTCTGCAAAACATGGACGACAAACTCCATGGTCGTGTAATCGTCATTGAGCAGAAAAACACGATACATGGGAGGCCTCTTTGTCTTGCCCCTCACTGAACTGCTTGCCTGAATATATGTCCTGTCGCCCATCAGTCACCTTATCTAACGTCAAATTATGTGTCATATGCTAACACAACTGTCATTGCTGGGCATTGCGTGATTTGACATCAGTTGAAAAACCCTTAGAATGCACAGACAATTTTAATTTTCCGGGCCTCTCACACCACTACCGACCCGGAAACTTTTGCTTGCAGGCATTCCAGGGGGTGTCAAACTATACCAGTATATGGATAGTCCGACAGTCTCCTGATGCAAACAGGGGCCACTCTATGTCCAAAACTGGACCAGATAGACGACCATATTTTCTTTTATGCGGCTGGTTTTCTGCCGGTGCGCTGATTGTTGCTGCGATAACTTTCCTGGAACGCAATCTTCATGATCTGCCTATGGAAATCAACCAGTTATGGCTACCGATTCTATTCGGCGGAGTGCTTGGCGTCCTCTTCGGTCGCTCGGACATCCGCCTGCGCGGCATGAGTCGCCGCCTCGGAGAGAGCGAAAAGCGCTTTCGGCAGCTCTACCAGAGAACCCCGGCTATGTTGCATTCTATGGACAGAGATGGGAGCCTTCTTTACATCAGCCAGTCCTGGCTAGACACCCTCGGCTACAATCGTAATGAGGTTATTGGCAAAGACTTCTTCGCTTTTGTTGTCGACGAAAACATCCAGGAGCTTCGTATAAAACATTTTCAGAGGCTCAACGAATTAGGTGAGATCAGAGATATCAACTATCAATTGCGCCAGGCCAGCGGTTCAGCAATTGAAGTTTCTCTATCCGAAGTGGCCCAGCGTGATTTTGACGGGCACCTGACTGAGAGCCTGGCAGTCCTCAACGACCTGACCGATCACCGCGCTGCTGAAGAGCGCATTGAAAAGCTGGCATATTACGACACACTCACAGGCCTGCCCAACCGGGCCTTGATGAACGACCGCATTCTGCAATCAATAGCACTGGCCCAACGTGAAAAACGCCAGGTGGGGGTCTTCTTTTTCGACCTCGACCGCTTTAAATTGATCAATGATACTCAAGGTCATGCCGTTGGTGACATGGTTTTGCGCTCCGTCGCTCAGCGCCTGAAAAAGTTCATTCGGGCAGGCGACACTTTTGCTCGTCTTGGAGGCGATGAGTTCGTCATTGTCCAGGCCGATCCGAACCACGACCCCAACTTCATGATTATGGGTCAGCGCATACTCGAAACGCTGGGACAATCTTTCCAGATCGACAGCCGCGAATTCTTCACCACAGCCAGTATCGGCGTAGCAGTCTATCCCGTTGATGGCGATGATCCACAGGCGCTGTTAAAAAGCGCCGACACCGCCATGTACGTGGCCAAAAGCCGTGGCCGCAACAACCTCCAGTTCTTTTCCGACGACATGAATGCTTCGGCTCTGGCCAAAACCGACCTTGAGAGTCGCTTGCGACATGCACTGAGCAGTGGCGAGCTGCAGCAGCATTACCAACCTCAAGTCAACCTGCTCACCGGACGGATCACCGGTGTCGAAGCTTTACTGCGCTGGTACGATAGTGACGGCAAACTGATCCCGCCGAGTCAGATCATCAGCGTTGCTGAAGAGAGCGGGCTGGTTTTTCCACTTGGCGAGTGGGTTTTAAGGACAGCCTGCACACAAGCTAAGATCTGGCAGGACGCTGGGCTGCCACCACTTCGCATGTCAGTCAACCTCTCGGGGCATCACATCCGTCAGGCCAACTTTATTGATCGCATTGAATTGATTTTGAATGAGACAGGACTCGCGCCCAACACCCTGGAGATTGAACTTGCCGAAAACTCGGTTATGGGTCACGTCAACGACAGCATCATGGCGTTGACTGACCTCAGAATTCGTGGGGTCAGCCTCGCTATCGACGATTTTGGCACAGGCTATTCATCGTTGCTGTACCTCAGGCACTTCCCGATTCACCGTATCAAAATCGCCCAAGAGTTTATTCGCGACATTATCCACAACCCTGACTATGCTGCCATCACCGAAGCGATTTTAAGTATGGCAGACAGTTTGAACCTGGCGGTTACCGCAGTCGGTGTTGAGGAGCCAATTCAGCTCGATTTCCTGAGGAAACGCGGTTGCCTGGAAGTCCAGGGGCGTCTGTTTGGCTCAGCCATGAATGCGGAAGAGATGACGCTCTTTCTTAAAGACTCGGGGGAGGCCTCTCGGGAAATACAAGAACGGGCAGGTAAGAGTAAATCAAGTCACGAAGAATCTAAAAAAATTCACTAATGGATTGGAACTTTCTCTCCGGAAACATATATCTCCAGAATTTCAGGCTCAGCGAGTAGAGCTAAAACTGCCGAGCTCAATCTTTTGGGTTGATGATCAAGACCAAGAAACTCCAGCGCCCCACCCAGCTCGCAGTAAACAGTATCGATCAGCCTCTTTTGAAACAGGTTCATCTCCACTGTTGGCGGACCATCCAATGGCACCATTGCTATCGCATCACGACAAGTCTCCGGGTCGGTTGAGCTGATGGCGCGGCAGAGGAGAGGGCGAACAGAATGAATGATACAGCTACCCTGTTCATTCAGAAAAGCACAGGATTCTCGCACGAAAAGGCGTTCCTCATCATCCAGCCAACGAGTGCGCCTGACCAGCTCCTGTAAGCGGAGCTGGAGCAGGTCAAGTTCCTCGGCAGAGAAACGTCTTTGCAGAAACCAGGTGATCGCGACGGCCTCAGGGATCAGAACCGAGACGTTGAGAACGCAGCAGGTGCCACAGCCCGGACCGCAGGCAACCTGTGATTCCTCAGGAGCTTCACCAAAGCGAGCAAGGTCTCTTTCTGCCGCAATGGCCAAAAGATGCATGCGACCTGAGATCTCCGCAAAATTACACCCGGAGGACATCAAAAACCTGGAAAATTTGCGAACCTGCCAGGAGTAGCTGGAAAAGTCAAACGGGTTCGGCATGGTCGTCTCCCTGAATTTAAAGAGCACACACCCGCAATGAAGAGTGTAAATATACCTCATTAACACCAGACTGTCACTTTTCCACCATTTCATTTTGTAAGAGGCTGAGTGGTGACAGAAGCAAAAAAATGTATTAGAGTGAAGCGACTTAGAGATAATGTACTATTCGTCTTAATTTACTGTGAAATGGGGAGGTCATCATGCGTCGCGTTGCCATTCTGATCATTATAGCGCTGGCTGTAACCATGCCGGTTCATGCCAAGGCGAAAAAAGATAAAAAACATGCCACACAGAGGGTCTCTAAAGAACAGAGGGCTATCAAGACTTTCAGCCCGGCGGAACGTAACCTGATTCGCGCGGAACTGCTTGGTAAAAAGCGAAAAACGTCACAAAAGAGCCACAAGAACCTCCCTCCCGGCCTGCAGAAAAAAGTGGCGCGAGGGAAAGCTTTGCCGCCGGGATGGCAGAAAAAAATCGCGGCGGGGCAAAGTCTCGACTACCAGCTCTATCGGCAGAGCAAGGGGCTCCCGGAGCTTCTTTTACAACGACTTCCGCAACCCCCTGCTGGCTCCGAGATCCTTCGGGTTGAAGATAAAATTATCCGCATCAACGAGGCAACCCGCACCATTCTCGATGTCTTTGATCTGATACCGACACGCTGACACACAGGATCTCCTTATCTATGCAGCAGAACACCCATACCCCGGTGATTGGCTACCTTCTCTGGCTATTCGGATTCACCGGTGCGCACCGTTTCTACTATGGACGACCGATTTCCGGAACTATTTACTTCTTTACGCTGGGACTGTTTTTTGTTGGCTGGTTGATTGACCTGTTTCTGATCCCCGGCATGGACCGTCAAGCCGATCTGCGTTTTACAACCGGCCCCATTGACTACAATACCGCCTGGATCCTGCTTACGTTCCTCGGTCTTTTCGGTGTGCATCGCATGTATATGGGGAAATGGCTGACAGGCATTCTCTATCTGGCGACTGGCGGCCTCTTTGGCGTCGGCTATATTTATGACTACTGGACTCTCAACGATCAGTTGTCCCAACTCAACAATTGAACACTAGTACCCTGTATCTCTTAAAATGTCG
>DAOWJU010000207.1 GCA_030640215.1 Desulfuromonadales bacterium | reverse complement strand
GCCGGATCCTGGTAACGACTCTGACCAAGCGCATGGCCGAAGATTTGACCGGGTATCTGGATGAGGTTGGTATCCGGGCGCGTTATCTGCACTCCGACATCGATACTGTCGAGCGTATTCGAATAATCCGTGATTTGCGTCAGGGTGTTTTTGATGTGCTGGTCGGGATTAACCTGCTGCGAGAAGGTCTTGATATCCCCGAAGTTTCTCTCGTGGCGATTCTTGACGCCGACAAGGAAGGCTTCCTGCGCAGTACCCGTTCTTTGATCCAGACTTGCGGTCGTGCGGCTCGTAATGTTGATGGTCGGGTGATTATGTACGCTGACAAGACCACCCGCTCCATGCAGGCCTGTCTCGACGAAACCGGGCGGCGCAGAACGACGCAGCTGGCCTATAACGAGGCTCACGGTATTACTCCGGAGACGGTCCGTAAATCGTTTCGCTCGATTCTGGATGTACTCGGCAGGTCAGACTCATCGACCGCGAGCCTGGTTGCCGAGGCGCTTGCCGGATATGAATCTCAAGCGGAGCTCAGTGCTGACATCCAGCGTTTAAAAGCTGAAATGCTGCAGGCCGCCGCTGATCTTGAATTTGAAAAGGCCGCAGAATTGCGGGATCGGATTCTATTGCTGGAGAAGCAGGATCTTGCCCTGCGTAGTTGATTTGTTGCTTTCAGGACGGCATGGGTCGGCTCTCGCTGAGGTAAAGCCAGCCCTTGACGATTCGGTAGATCAACCAGAGTGAGGCCGCCAGCAGAATCGCCCAGCCAATCAGGAAGATAATGGTGACGCCGCCAATAACCATCCAGAGCAGCGAATACCAGAAGGTTTTGATCTGCCACTGGAAGTGGCTCTCGATCCAGCTCCCCTGCACATCTTCCCTGCGCACATAGTTGATGATGATCCCGGCGAAGAGGGTCAGGGTGCCGGTGAAGAGACTGGCTGCTTGCAGGGCATAGATGATCATCGCCAATTGCTTCAGGTTGGCTTCATTGGGTCTTTTTGCGAGTTGTTCCTGCCATTCGTTATGCATTGCTTATTAGTATACGTGATCAGCTGATTTTCTCCAATACCAAGATCTTTTAAGAAAGTTTTTGTTTTCGTCAGAGACTCTGGGTACAATGATCAGGTCGAATTTCCGACTCTTCCTCAAACCCTTTTGAGACCAGCTATTTGTCATGGGTTATCGCAACTTACAAGAAACTGTTGTTGCTCTAGAAAAAACGTCACAGCTAAAGCGCATAGACGTTGAAGTGGACCCTTACCTTGAGGTGGGTGCCATTCAGCGTCGGGTTTATGCTAATGGTGGCCCAGCTCTGCTCTTTAGCCGGGTCAAAGGTTGTGACTTCCCGATGCTGGGTAATCTCTTTGGTACCCTTGAGCGGGCCCGTTACCTGTTTCGTGATACCTTGCCAGCGATAGAACGATTGATTGATATCAAGGTTGATCCGAGTGCGGCCTTCCGTGAAATTGGTGCGTCCCTCAGCCTCGGCCGCCATGCCTGGCACCTCTTGCCGAAGACAGTGAGCAGTGGCCCTTTAGTACAACAGACGACGACTCTTGCACAGCTTCCGCAGTTGGTTTCCTGGCCCGATGATGGCGGCGCATTTATCACCCTGCCCAAGGTTTATACCGAGTCACCGGATAAGTCCGGTTGGCAAAAATCCAACCTGGGGATGTATCGCGTACAGATTTCTGGCGGTGAATATGCACCTGATGAAGCTGGGCTGCATTACCAGCTGCATCGTGGCATTGGCGTACATCATGCCGCGGCTCTGGCAAAAGGCCAACCGTTGCCGGTTAATGTCTTTGTCGGTGGTCCGCCGAGTTTGGCTCTGGCTGCCGTTATGCCGTTACCTGAGGGGATGCCGGAGTTAGCCTTTGCTGGCTTGCTTGGCGGACATCGTCTGTCGATGGTGAAGACAGCCAACGGTTTACTGGCGCCAGCAGAAGCAGATTTTTGTCTGTCCGGCTATATTTTGCCAGAGCAGACCCGCCCGGAAGGCCCCTTCGGTGATCACCTCGGTTACTACAGCATGGCTCATGACTTCCCGGTTATGAAAGTTACCCAAGTCTTCCATCGTCCCGGGGCGATCTGGCCTTTTACCACCGTTGGTCGCCCTCCTCAGGAAGACACCACCTTTGGCGCTCTGATTCATGACATGACCGGCGCCGCGATCCCGGATCTGGTGCCGGGAGTCAGGGCGATTCACGCTGTTGATGTTGCGGGCGTCCATCCTCTCCTGCTGGCCATTGGCAGCGAGCGTTATCTCCCCTATCTTGAGAACCGTGGGCCGCAGGAATTGCTCACCCAGGCCAATGCACTGCTTGGTCAGGGGCAATTGTCACTGGCCAAGTACCTGATGATTGTTAATCAGGCCGATCAACCGGACTTGGCGATTCACAATATTGGCGCGTTTTTACACTCGCTGCTGTGCCGCATAGATTGGTGCCGGGATCTGCACTTCCAGACCTGTACCACGATTGATACGCTTGATTATTCCGGGTCGGCCTTGAATGCCGGCTCTAAAGTCGTCATGGCGGCTTCTGGTCCGGTACGGCGCAGTCTGCCGACAGAGTTTCCAGGAGATCTGCGCTTACCGGCAGGGTTTTCCAGACCACAGCTTGCCGCTCCCGGGGTACTCGTTTTGCAGGGTGAAGCCTGGCAAGGGGAACGGGGTGCTTCAGCAGCAGATCTTACCGCCTTCTGCTCTTCTTACACCAAAGACGATGCGATTAATGCTTTTCCTCTGATTGTGCTTGTCGATGACGCCGAGTTTACCGCCCGGAATCTGGAGAACCTGCTCTGGGTGACCTTTACCCGTTCTGCTCCTGCCAGTGACATCGAAGGAATTGAGTCCTTCTGCCACGTCAAACATTGGGGTTGTCGTGGAAGTCTGGTCGTTGATGCCAGAAGCAAGAGCTTTCACGCGCCGCCACTTGAGGATGATCCGGCTGTAGAACGTCGTGTCGATGCTCTTGGTGTGGCAGGTGGTGCTCTGCAGGGTTTAATCTGAGCGTTTCTGTCCGGAAACATACACTGCGCCCATCCAGAGTTTCTGGCTGGGCGCTAGGACTGTCCCGGCAAATACAAATAAAGCGGGGGCAGACTCTATCTTGAGTCTGCCCCCGCTTTATGTTTGTGCCTGTAAAAAAAAGTCTCTACATCTCTTGACCTTGCAAGGTCCTCAGGATAGCTGGATCCTCTTCTTCAATGGCCAGCAAGGTGTGACAGGTGTTGCAGTCGGCAGAGATGGTTTTGCCGTCCGGACTTTCATGCATATCATCGTGGCAGCGGAAACAGCCGATATCGAAGTCCGGGCCGTGGGTGATGTGGTTGACGTAGGTTCCCCATTCAACTTTCATCTTTGGGAAAACGTTTTCAGAGTAGGCGGCAATCACGCCTGTAATAGCTCTATCCAACAACTCAGGATTGGTTTTAACCAACTGGGGGTAGTTTTTCTTATACCAGTTGTTGAGCTGGTTGGTGATGGCATCATGGGCAAGCTCTGAGGTTTCGTAGCTTACTGTGATTACTTCCATTGCCTGTCGTTTGATATATGGCAGATCGCGTGGGATGTTGCCTGCGGCAAGCTTGAGGTCCAGGGCATCATCAGGCAGGAGATAGATATGCGATGGTCGGTTGTGGCAATCAATGCAATCCATTTCGCGCATCTCATCAGCAGACGTCGCCTCTTCAAACAACTCATCTGCATCTGGAGTGCGGAAGACCGTCTGTGTGCCATCGGCCTCGGTCAGGATAACCTCCGGGATCACCATGCGGCTGTGATCCGTGGAGCGGTAGGTGATTTTGTTCTCTGGCGCAACGTGCCAGTGGATGCCATGCGAGCTTTTGGCACGGTCTCCAGCACTGCCGATCTTCATTAAGAGAACATCGTGTACGGCGCTGTTCTTTTCGTCAGGAAGGAAGCGCTTGGTGATCCTCAACTTGTCACCATGGAAGAGCTCCGGCCGGTGGCACTCTTCGCAGGTGTCTCGCGCTGGGCGAAGGCCATGTACCGGAGTTACAATCGGAGTCGGGTAGGTATCAGCAACGACAGCCAATAACTGGCGTGCACCTGAGATCTTGGATTTTACAAACCAGTCGGCTCCAGAGCCGATATGGCATTCGACACAGGCAACCCGTGAATGTGCTGAGTTTTGAAAGGCGGTGTGCTCAGGCTGCATGACCGTGTGGCAGAATTGACCACAGAATGAGGTCGATTCCATGTAGTGGTAGGCCCGGTAAAGAAACATGCTGAAGACCGCAACATTGACAGAGGTCAGCAGGACGATCAGAAAAATATTCTTTCGTAGACGATGGAACATGCCCGGCTTGGTGAAATATCTGCGCATGTACTCAAAGGTAAAGAGATGGGTGTCTCGTTCGCCACGGAAAAAGAAAGCGCCGATAAAGACCATTGCCAGACCACCAAGAAAAACCGGTCCCAGGGCAAGGTAAACGGCTGCGCCGGAGTAGGGGTTCTTGATGTGCCAGATGGTGTCGGCCAGCATGTAGGTGAGCAGGAAGGGGGCCGTGATGGTGACGAGCATGCCGCCAATAAAAGAGATACGACTGCGGCTAATGCCAAGGAAGAAGTCCTTGACCATGTCAAATTGTCCCATGAAATGCTCCTGTTTTTCTCAAATTTACGGCAGGGAGTTGTTCGCGCCGCCGCCTGGAAAATTAATAAATTAAAAAACCCACCAATTAGTAGAAAGGATTAATTGGTGTTTATTTATCAAAGAACTTTAAAAAAGACAAGAAAAAAGGCGAGGTTAGCCTTTTCTGGGGAAAGATGAAATTATTCTAACCTTTATTGTTGACATGAGATCATCCTAATGTTAAAACCTTAATCAACGAAGAGGAACAACTTAACAACAAATTAACCGGAGGACGTTATGAAAACTCAAAGCCGCTTTATGGATAATGTAAAAAGTAGTTACCTGGTTCTCGTTATTGCTGCACTCGGCGTCTTTGCTTTCCTCGCTGCCGTACTGATCGCCTGGCCCGCTCTTGCTTACATCGGCGCGAAAATGTTCAACTAAAATGGCGTTGCAAAAAGTCCGCCCTACTGCGTTGCAGCGATTTTTCAGGACTTCGACATACCGTGTATGCCTTCACCCCTGAAAAAACGCTACGCCTTGTCGGATGAAATTTTAGCTTAGCCATTTCTAGATTTAAGTATATTCAGAAAAAGACAGGAAAAAACAACACTGGTTAGATAAAACAACACTGGTTAGATAAAACAACAAAAAAGGCCGCCCCCACAAGGGAACGGCCTTTTTGCTTTATGAAGGTTCAAAGCTTAGTGAGATTCGTCATCAGTCATGAAAGCCGGGAAAATCATGTTGAGGAAATAGAAGATGATGAACGGGGTAAAAATGACGGCCAACATTCCTCCCAGACCTTCTTTGAACGTTTCAAGATTGTGCGGAATAATCGGCAGATGATATTCCATGAAGCCAGCAAAGGTGAGAGAGAAAGCTTGTCCGCCAATGACAACGTTCCAACGCATCATGAAGACACCGAAGAGCACCAGAATGCTGGCAATAACCGCGCGCCTGGTTGTCAGGCCAGGCCATAGCAACATTAAAAATGGCAGAAAGTTTCCTAGCCCGTACTGGTAGACAAAGATCTTCATAAAGTCGTGTTCATAGATGACCATGCGCAGGGCATCCCATGATTTGACCGCAGTATAACCGCGGAAAATCATATCGAGCATTTCAAGTGTAATCGCAAGAGTCATGAAAATGATCAGGTATTTCGATGAAATTTTAACTTCATGTTCTTGAACGCTGCGCAATTCTTCAACGCGCATGGTTGCATTGCCGTGAGCCATCGCATCCGGGAGCAACCAGTTCTTGCCACGCTTGGCGGCCCATTTGCGCATCTCCATAAAAATGTAGTAGCTGACGATGCAGAGTGCGATTCCAGAGACAACTGCAGAACAGATAAAGATAACCGGCATGAGTGGGGTCATCCAGAGAGCGTTGGCTTTGACTGAACCGAAGATGAATCCAGCATAACCATGCAGAAAGCAAGCAACCGGAATACCGATACCAGCCATGATCTTGACGGCTTTGTGATCGGCCTGGAGGGCCTTTTCAGAAATATCCATGCAGCCGAGTGAAATAAGCTTATAGAAAGGCAGCAATAGATTTTCCAGGACGTTACGATTCTGAAGCTTTTCAAGACGATGAATCGATTCCACAATAAATTTTCGGTAAACGAACCAGATCTCGACAGCGACAATGCAGGCGTAAGTCATAAAGACAATACCGAAAGCTGATATCGCCGAGGTGAAATGTGGTGTCATCAGGACATGAATGCCACGGAACGGCTGTGAGAGATGCAGCATCAACGGCATCATTGCCACCGGCAGTAAGGCGAAGGAAAAAACCAGAGCATAACGGGCGATGGCCTTCAGTTTCTCGACACCAAACACATGATAGAGTGAGGAGAGGACGAACGCTCCGGCAACCAAACCTGTCATGTAGGGGTACATGACGATCTGAATCGACCAGTAAACATATTCATTCGGCAGGACAAAGAGGTCTTTGACCGTCCAGGCTTCGCCATGAACAATCATTTGGGCAACTTGTTCAACCATGATTAGCGTACCTCCTTGTTCAATCCAAGATAGAAAACCTGCGGTTTGGTGCCGTATTCATCACGCAATACGCCAACACGCTGAGTCATGAGAGCCACTGTAACTGGGTCATTGGGATCCTTCAAGTTGCCGATCCTGCGGGCTCCATTGGGACACGCCTGGGCGCAAGCGGTGTTGCCACCCTTGCTGATGCGGTGGTAGCAGAAGGTGCACTTGTCGGCGACGTGTTCCACCGGGTGAAAGAAGCGGACACCGTAAGGGCAGCCCATAATGCAGTAGCCGCAGCCGATGCACCAGGTACGGTCGATCAGAACTACACCGTCTGCGGCCTGGTAGGTTGCACCGACAGGACAGACCTGGACACAGGCAGGAGTTGCACAGTGGTTACAGAGTTTAGGGACGAAAAAAGCCTGGGCAATTTCTTCATCAGGGACCTGCAGCATGCCAGAGTGGTTCTGGTCGAGCAGCTTGGATGTGTAGCCGTCACGAGCTCCTTTCGGGGAATCCATGACAACATCACCATCTTTTTTGATGACATAGCGCTCGACCCAGGTACGCGTCACATTGGCATCATAGGGGATGTCATTTTCAATTTTGCAAGCCTTGACACAGAAGCCGCAACCGACACATTTGTGAGTATCGACCAAAAATCCCCAGCGCAGATCCGGATTAGCAGCCAGAATTTCCTTGGGATCTATGAAGTCAAGAGCGGACACTGAGATCGATGCACCAGCGACAAAAACCGCGGTACTTTTTAAGAATTCACGTCTTTTCATATCACATATCCTCCAGGCTCGGATTGTGCGGATTGTGACATTCGCTGCACTCCTCGCCTTGGTTGTGCTCAGCTGGATCTATGCCAGGAATGTCATTCCGGTCGCTGGACGGCATGATGAGTTCTGAATGACAGCGAATGCAAAGTCCGCGACTCCTGTCAATGACCAGTTTCTCCGGGTCATCAGGATGGTCGAAGGCTGCACCATGACAGTTCTCACAAGGGATTGTGGCGTGATGCGCACTTTCAAGCTCCTCGATCTTGTCGTCATGACATTCGTTGCAGTAATCATTGCCCTTGTACTTTGCAGGATAGTCTTTCCACTCCTGCTCGTTGCTCAGCCGGTGGTAACCGAAGGTGTATCCACGCTCCTGTGCACCAAAATCAGAGGGCACGTAGAACGCTCTGAACAGCAGGATGCCGATAACTATGGCAATGACCACGAATAGCGGTCGCCAAACATGGTTTTTCACAGGCGTCTCCTTATACATAGATATTTTGTGTTAATAAAACGAGGTTTTGTTATTAACACAGCCTCGCGACAGTTGTCAATTATTCATACAGTAATCTAGTCGGAAATGTAACCGAGACCAAGAGCACTGTATCATTCATGAAAATAACTCCTCATGTATTGGGTGGGGCTAGTTATTGTTTTTTAATTTCAGCCCGCGTAAGGATTCTTGACATGAAACAAGAAATAAAATAGTGTTTTATATAAGTTGTATGTTGCGCTAGTCAAGTATAGTAATAAGTTTATCGTAGATTTCTACGGTGAGTTAGTTTGAGTCTGTCGCTTTGTTGCAATCCTTAAAGTTTTCCGAAGCCTGCTAGAATTTCCAAAGGAAATGTAAATGATTTCGGAGTCTTTTCAACCCATGACTGGATAAAGCTGTCATGGCCACAGTGATGAGAGGTCCCTACGGTGGAAAAAGCTACCAGTCTTGAAGAACGTGTCGCTGGATTGGAGGCGCAAGTCGCCGCATTGACCGAAACGGTTGGTGAACTACAGTCGGGGATTGCCCTCTCCGCAGCAGCTCCGTCAGATAAAAAGGAAAAATCCGTACGGAAACCCGCTGTTCCAGGCAGTGCCTCGGAAGAAATCCTCTCCTGGGTAGACAAGTCTTATATCATGTCGCGGATAGCAACCACCAGTTTCATCGTTGCAGTCGCTCTGGCGTTACGGACTGCTGCAGATAGTGGCACCATAGATTTGCAGATCGGTTCTTTCATCGGCATGCTTTACGCATTTGGGCTGATCATTTACGGCTGGTTTGCTTATAAAGAGAAGAGTATCCAGGCCCCGGTATTCATCCTCTGGGGAATCATCGTCATGTGCGGTGTTGTGGTCGAGGCCCATCGTGTCTTCGATACCGTTCCGACAGAGTTCGCCTATGTCGTTATGGCTGTAACCGGTCTTGTTGCAACCATCATCAGCCGTGCTCATCACGTGGCCCTGCCGGTTTTGGTCGGTACTCTTGGCATGAGCTTCGGTAGCTTTGCCCTTGACTATCCGAGTCCGGTATTCCCCTATCTGGTTATTATCATGGGATTGGCGAATCTTTTCGCCACCTATGCAACAAGACTACTGAGAGCCTCATGGCTGCGTTGGCTTCTGCTTGTGCTGACCCTGTTCATGATCCAGATCTGGGATCTCAAGCTGGCAATTTATCTCTCCCGATTGAGTCCGGAAAACCTGGAATTCTCTGTGCAGGGTTTATTGCCATCGATTGGTTTTCTGGGCTTGGTCTTTGCCGGTATTGCACTTCTTGGAGTGCTGGGCAAAGTACAGGAGAAGATTTCGAAGTTCGATATTGTCCTGCCGGTCCTTAATGTTTTCTGGATTTACCTGGCAGTAAAATATGCTATTGGTCAGGGGCTGACGACCCCGACTGCTCTTGGTTGGATCGCAGTGTTTGCGGCTTTTGCTCACCTGGCGATAGCCTGGTGGCTGGCTCATCGCTGTGAAGGTGGCGCTGTGGGAACAACGTCGTTCGCTATGGCTGGCGGGTTTCTGATGGCTTTTGCAGCACCAATGGCCATCGGTCATGCGGTGATTGCCGGGGCTCTTGTTGCTTTACTTGCTGTTGGTCTGGCCTGGGTTTCCGTGCGACGTAGCAACCTTGGTTTGCGCTTAGGTTCCTATCTGCTGCAACTTTACGCCTGCTCTGCATTGGTTTTTCTGCTCTGGACCACTGACGGCACCAAGCCGTCGGTGGTTGGTGCGCTTTCCTCTGGCCTGTTGGCGGTGATCGCCTTCTGTCATTACTTCTGGGCACGTCGTCACCCACTTGCGGCCGGAACCACCATCATGGACAAGCTCAACAAGAATGATCGTGGCGCGAGTGTACTCTTGATTGCGGCCCTGTTCAGCGGCTTTTTCACCATGCGGGTTGGTTTGTATCAGACTCTTGATTTCCTGCACTCGGCAACTCACAGTGCTTTTGGCGGGGCTCAGTCTGTTTTGATCAACGTCACCGCAGCCGTTCTGCTCTGGTTAAGCCTGATGCGGAGGAACAAGGAGTTGCGTAATGTGGCGATCATGATTACTGTGATTGGCGCAGGCAAAGTGTTTCTGATGGATATGGTGCAGTTGAAGGGCATGTCGCTGATGATCAGTGTTTTTACTTTTGGACTGGTTGCAGCGCTGGCATCTTTTGTGCTTGGTCGTTGGAACAAAAAAGCGGAAGAGTCCGTTGCAACTGATGATGGGAAGGTAGGGCCGTAGGCTAGTTTCATGAGCTGAAGAAAGGTGCTAATCCAG
>DAOWJU010000143.1 GCA_030640215.1 Desulfuromonadales bacterium | reverse complement strand
GTTTACCTGGTAAGAAGCTTCTTATGTACGATGGTATTACCGGATTCTGGCCTGAAGCTGGAAAAGCAAAGCTAGGGATTATTCGCGGAGAAAAGAGAGTTGAAACCACTGAATGGTTTTTCAAAGCCCATTTCTTCCAGGATCCAGTTCAGCCCGGATCTCTAGGGCTGGAGCCAATGCTGCAATTACTTCAATTCTATATGCTGGAAAAGGGTTTGGGCGACACATTCACAGCACCTCGTTTCCAGCCAATTGCATTAGGCAAAGCGATTAAGTGGCGTTATCGCGGTCAGATTATTCCAAAGAACAAATTAATCCAATCTGTCATAGAAATTACCGAGGTCACCATTGATACAGAAAACAATGAAGTGACAGTCACCGGTGACGCGTCTATTTGGTGTGATGGTCTTAAGATCTATGATGCGAAGAATGTTGCCATGAGAATTGTCGAAGGTGGTCATGATCATGCAACATATTTCTCTCGTGAAAAATTGGAGGAGCATGCCTCGGGAAAGCTTGAAGCTGTCTTTGGATCTGAATTTTCATCCATTGATAGCAATAAACTTCGTGCTCGTTTGCCGGCTTCACCATTTCTCTTAATGGACCGCGTTTCTCATGTGGATGACAAAGAATTATCTTTCGATTTCAAATTGGCAGAGGACCAATTCTATATGACCAATGGTCGCCTCTCTCCAGCCCTTCTTTTTGAAGCTCCGGGACAGGCAAGTATTTTCTTCTGCTCCAAGAACCGTGGTGATTTTAAACTGGCCAATCGTGTTTACCGGGTACTTTCGTTAGAAGGCATTCAATTCTTTTCTGAGCTACCAAAGGCTGGAGACGAGTTAAAGTACAAAATCATTCTTCGCGGCAAGACTGATGTGGGCGAGAGCAGTTTCTATTTCTTCCGCTATGAATGTTGGAATAATGGCAAATTGATTGGCGAAGTCGACAAGGCGATGGCCGGTCTTCTTCTCAAGTCAGAATTGGACAAGGCCAAGGGTGTCACCTGGACCGATCCTGAAGCTAAGAGTTTTGACGTCGCAGCTGCGACGACAACTTATTTTGACAAAGAAAGTCTAGAAACTTTTGCCAATGGAAATCCACTAGCGATTGATCAGGTGACTGAATTTAACCCACAAACAGGATACCTGAAAGCAGTGAGACATATTACGCCAACCGATTGGTTCTTTCAGGCTCATTTTAAAAATGATCCCTGTATGCCCGCGGCACTTATCGGTGAAGGATGTTTCCAAAGCTTAAGCTTCTACCTCTATGCCTTAGGCTTAAAAATCGATGAAAAGCATTTTGCACCGGTATTGAATAAGGCTTTTGCCTACCAGGGGGGCGGTCAGGTGACGCCAGAGAATTCTCATTTAAGTTTTGAGGTTTTTGTTCAAGAGTTGGACTTAGGATCTAAACCAAGTATTCAAGCGCAAATTAAAGTGACGGTGGATGACCAACTTTTGGTTCTCTCCACCGCCTTAGCACTTGAACTTCTTTAGAGCCGCTCAATTTCCATCACAACTCACGAATCAGTATTAATTCTCCTCATCTTCCTCCTGAAAACGTTCCGGACCAGAAATGATTGGAGCTTTGGCCGCCTTGGTGATACCACGCAACATGCCGTCAAAAACAAAGTTATGGAAGGGTGTGACTGAGTACCAGTAGGCCAGGCCAAGCAAGCCGCGCGGCAGGAACCGAGCGATCTGACGCAGTTCGGTGCGGCCATTTTCCAGCTTTCGTAGCTTGAAGCAGAGCGTTGCTTCTCCTGGAAGTTTCATTTCTGCATTCAACGAAAGCAGCTTTGGACGCTCAACAGCAACCACTCGCCAGAAGTCGAGTGCATCGCCAGTACAAATCTCCCGGTGATCGCGACGGCCACGACTGAGCCCAACGCCCCCTAAAACCCGGTCAATGATGCCACGCAGTTTCCAGAGCCAGTTGGCATAGTACCAGCCGACCTCGCCACCAATCGAGGCCAGAGCTGGCCAGATCTCAGCGGGCTCGGCATCAATAATCACCCGCCTTGAATCAGTGAAAATCTTTCCTCCAGCCCAGGTCGGGTCGCCCTGGACACTCCACTCAGCCGGGTGGACCGGTCCTGAATCGCTCCAGGAACTTTCGATGTGGTGCTCTTTTATCTTCTCAAGCGCCAGATGGATTGCCTTGCGGCAGTCGAACAGTTCTTGTGGCAGCAGCTCGGCAATCCGGTTATCGTGGCAGACGACCGGATTTTTCAGTCCTTCTGTCAAAGGTCGAGCCAAGGCGGCCGGAATCGGGGTCGTCAGGTGAATTGCATAGGCGCTTAAGCGTGGCGTGAGAAAAGGCAGCGGGATGATCCAGCGTTTGGTTAAGCCAGCTTCTTCAGCATAAATCTCTATCAGCCTGTGGTAGTTGAGAATTTCCGGCTGGCCAATATCGAAAGTCTCGCCCAGGGTTTCTGGACACTCAAGACAGCCAATCAGGTAATGCAGCACATTGCGTATGCCAATCGGCTGACAGGGGGTATCGACCCAGCGCGGGGTCAGGACCACTGGCAGGCGGTCGACCAGGTAGCGCAGGATTTCGAAGGAGGCACTTCCGGAACCGATAATCATCGCCGCTCGTAGAACCGTGACCGGTACCGGTCCCAGTTGCAGCACTTGGCCGACTTCACTGCGTGATTGCAGGTGGTGACTCAGGCCGCTTCCCTGTTCACCCAATCCGCCCAGATAGATGATCTGTTTCAGGTTGGCGGTAGCCGCTGCCTTGGTCATATTCATCGCAGCGACCCGGTCGGTGTGGGAGAAATCGTCTACCGCAGGGTTCATAGAATGAACCAGATAATAAGCGGCTCGACAGCCCTCAAGGCCCTTAAGCAGGCTAGGGTAGTCGAGAACATCGCCATGGGCGATTTCCAGTTGCGGATGATTCCCCCAGCGTCGGCTACGTAATTTCTCCGGGCTGCGAGCCAGCGCACGCACCCGGTAGCCGTCCTCTAACAGGCGTGGCACCAGGCGGCCGCCAACGTAGCCGCCGCCACCGGCAACAAAGATCGGTTGTTCGTTACGATGATTCGATAGTTTTGGCGAGCTCATTTATTTGTCCCTGTCTGAAACCTGTACCCCACCCCATGTACAGTGAGCAAAAACTGCGGTGAGGCCGGATTTGGTTCAATCTTCTTGCGTAGCTGGGCGATATGCTGATCAAGGGTTCTGGTGGTACCAAAATAGTCGACGCCCCAGGCGGCATTGAGTAGATCATTGCGGGAAAGAACTTCGTTCGGTCGGCCATGGAAAATTTCCAGCAACTTCATTTCCCGGGAGGTCAGACTCTCTGTTTGTTTACCAAGTGTGACCTGATAACTCTTACGGTCGATCAAAGCCTGACCGATGTAGAATTGCTCCGGCAGGCTTGCCACTGGCTCCTGTTGATGGTTCCGTGAACGGCGCAGAACCGCAGCAATTCTGGCGCGCAGTTCGTGCAGGCCAAACGGTTTGGTGACGTAGTCGTCGGCACCGAGCTCAAGACCAACCACCTTGTCGATCTCCTCGCCCTTGGCGGTTAGCATGATAATCGGCGTGAGACTGTCACTTTTCCGAATCTCGCGGCAGACATCGTAACCACTCAGTTCCGGCATCATGACATCGAGCAGGACCAGGTCAGGGGCCTCCTTGCGGAAACAATTCAAAGCCTCCCGCCCATCTCCGGCGAGGAAGACCTTGTAACCTTCCCCCTCAAGCAGGTCGATCAGACCCTGGCGCAGGTTGACGTCATCTTCGGCGATTAAGACACGAACGCTCATGATGTGCTCCTTGCTGGCAAGGTCAATTCAAAACAGGAACCACCTTCCTCATCTGGACAGAAGGAGAGACTGCCACCGAGCCCTTCGGCCAACTGTCGCGCAATGCTTAAGCCGAGACCACTGCCTTGCTGCCGCGCAGTAAGCGAGTTATCGACACGATGAAATTTAGTAAATATCTGCTGCCGGTGAGAGGCGGGGATACCAGGACCGTTATCCTTGATGCGGACGATCCATTGACCTTTTCTCTGTTTGAGGTCAACCTTCAGACTTTCGCCGTCGGCGGCATACTTGATGGCGTTATCAATCAGGTTGAGAACTATCTGCTCTAAAGCATCGCGGTCGCTGACGATCATGGCCGAAGCAGTATCTATCTGCCTGATTAACTGCATGCCAGCATCTTCGATCCGCATCAGCTGGCTATCAAGCTGTTGGTGCAGCAGGGCAGCAAGGTCGATCTCCTCTTTGGAGAACTCCTTGCACCCCTGTTCGAGGCGGCTGAAATCGAGCACGTTATTGACCAGCCGGGTCAGACGTTGACTCTCGCGGATGATCGTCTGCAGATAGCTCTGCTGTTTGTCACTATCCTCGATACGTTTTTCACCGAGCATTTCGGCATACATGCGGATGGTGGTGAGCGGGGTTTTCAGCTCGTGCGAAACGTTGGAGACAAAAGAAGTCTTCTGCTTGGCATCAACCTGATTGCGGTGAGCTTGCCAGAGGAGTAGAGAACCACCGAGCAAGATGGCGATAACAAAGGTGCCAACCAGCAGCGAAGCAATCAACATGAAGCTGCTGCCAGTGACAGCGGCGTCGGAATTTGCATAAGCGGTGACCAACCAGTGCGGCAGGCTGGCGACGCTGGCTGTTGCCAGCATCTTGCTGTCAGCTGATATCTCCAGTGGTCCGACTTGGTGGAAGATATCGCCATTGCCATCGATCAGGGCATAGCTTTCGCCGTAAGGCGGATCCTTGGGAAAGTTACCGAGCAGCCGACTCAAGAGGGCCATCATTTCGATTTCAACCCCGATTCGCTCCGCTTTGCCGTTCCATTCGTACCAACCAAGCAGATGCAGACGGTTGTCGGCAAACCATGGTCGCCAACCACTTGTTCCGGTCATCGCTTTGGCCATTGCTGCGGAGGGGGCTGCCGCGACACTGTCCGTTGCAATCGGTGCCTGCTTGGCCAGTTGACGTAACTCTTTGCGTTCCAGCAGGATGCTGCTGACCTGCTCTTCACTTGCGCTCACCGCTCGATCATCTGGTGGTTCCTGCCAGGCGGACTGGTTGGCAAAGAGGGAAAGGTAGCGCCTAACGAAAGCGGCCTCTTCATCACTTGACGGCATTTCCGGATCGGGATAGCGCAGGCCGCGACCCAGCTGCCAGATGAAGACATTGCGGATCAGCGGGTTGCTGCGCTTCCATTCTTCGAGCAGGTCGGTTTGTTTCATGAAACTGTTTTGTGGCATATTCTGCAGGGTATCAATCAGACCATCTTTAACCTC
>DAOWJU010000012.1 GCA_030640215.1 Desulfuromonadales bacterium | reverse complement strand
CAAGCTCTTTGTTGATCCACAACTGCGCGGCCAAGCAAAAGTTTTTCTAGACGAAACCGACCTGGATTTCCACCAGCTGGATTTCAAACTTAACCTCTCAGGGTCTCAGTTCCCACGCATTATCCAGGCACGCTCTTCAATGCTGCAAACCGACGCAGGCGAAACGGCAGGAATCGTGATCCTGCTGCGTGATGTTTCTAGGGAACGGGAAATTGATCAGATCAAAAGTGAATTCATCTCGACCGCGGCCCACGAACTACGGACACCGATGTCTGTGATCATGGGTTATATCGAGATGTTGACAGACAGTGACCAGTTCGGCACCTTTCCCCCTGAAACACAGCGTAAGTTCCTCGGCGAGGCTTACCGCAAGGGCGAAGCCCTGTCGCAAATAATTGACGATCTCTTTGATATCAGCCGTATCGAAGCTGGCTTGCCGTTACCAATTGACAGAACAGACTGTGACTTGAACAAGGCAGTGCGTGACGTTGTTAATCATTATCAAAAGCACACCACAAAAAATCAGTTCGAAATTGCTCTTGAAGATGAGATCCGCCTCCATGTTGATGGTAACAAAATGACACAGGTCTTTGAAAATCTGGTCAGCAATGCCATCAAATATTCGCCGGACGGCGGCAAGATTGAGGTAAGATCAGTTCTTAAAAATGACCTTCTGCTGATCGAGATTGAAGATCAGGGCAGTGGCATGTCTGAGGAACAGATTGAACGAGTCTTTGATAAATTCTACCGGGTGGACAGTTCCAACACAGCGGTGAGTGGGTTAGGCTTAGGTATGAGCATCGTCAAGGCGATCATAGAAGGTCATGGCGGTCGGATCTGGGTTGAGAGCAGGATCGGAGAAGGAACCTGCGTCTCTCTGGAACTTCCTGTCAACGAAACCACATCAACGTAACAAATTACGGAAAACCATGCTATCGACAGAAACCGTTTCGGCCTTCTTTCTGGCCTCGTCATTACTGGCCATTGTGCCGGGGCCTGACAACGTCTTTGTCCTGACCCAGTCTGCCCTGCATGGCAGACTCTCGGGGCTGGTTGTCATGTTCGGGTTGTGTACCGGCCTGCTCGTCCATACCGGAGCTGTCGCTTTCGGCGTCGCCGTCATCTTCCAGGCTTCGGCTCTTGCGTTTACGCTTCTGAAAGTTGTTGGTGCCAGCTATCTGCTCTACCTGGCTTGGCAAATCTTTCGCAGTTCACCTGAACAAATCCGTTTGCAGGGTACTCCGCAGGGGAGCATGACAACACTCTACCGACGCGGCATCATCATGAACGTCACCAACCCGAAGGTGTCGATCTTCTTTCTGGCCTTCTTACCGCAATTTGCTGACCCGGAACGTGGCCCCATAAGCCTGCAGATAGTTATCCTGGGCGGCATCTTTATCGTCGCAACAATCCTGGTCTTCGGTGCGGTTGCCTTGCTTGGCGGTGCCTTGGGCGAATGGCTCAACCGTTCAGAACGAGCGCAACGAATCATGAACTGGGTTGCTGGAACCGTCTTTGTCGGCCTCGCATTAAAACTTGTGACGGCTGAGAGATAAAACTCTACAATTTGATTGAGACATGACATGGACTGGAAATCTTTTTTTGACCGACTTGGCATGAACGGCACCCGCTGGCAGTGGCGAATCATGAGATGGGAACGAAACCTGCGTGATATTCTGCAAGGTAATCCTACCAGTGGCAACTGGTCAGCCGCAAAAGTTCTCATCGCCATCAACCTGTTGCTCTACGGTCTGATGGTCGTTCAGGGGATCAGTGGCGGGCTGGGCCTTTCTACCCTGTTCAGTCCCAGCGGTTATCTGTTGGTACATTCTGGAGCCCAGTACTGGCCGCTGGTTCTCAGCGAAGGAGAATGGTGGCGCTGCATCACTTATGCGTTTGCCCATGGCGGGCTGATCCATCTCGGTTTCAATATGATGGTGCTCTACCAGATCGGACCGCTGGTTGAAGAAGAAATCGGCACGACTCGCTTCATCATCCTCTACGTGTTAACCGCCCTGACAGCAACTTTTGCAGGCTTCGGCTGGCAAGCTTTTTACGTCAAACAATGGATTCCAGTTGTTGGTGCTTCAGGCTCCCTCTTCGGCTTGATCGGCTTTGCCATTTCTTACTACCATCGTGTCGGCGGCAGCATGGCTCACAATTACCGTAATCTCATGCTGCGCTGGGCTGCGATTGCTTTTGTCTTCGGCCTGGTGGTCGGCGCCGACAATGCTGGTCACCTCGGTGGCGCTGTTGGCGGCCTCCTTTTCGGTTTGGTACTACCGCTCGGAGTACGAGGACGTCAGGTTTTAAGGCCTGTTTTCAATGGTCTGGGAGCGATCTGCGTGATTGTCACTCTGGGCAGCATTTTAATGATGATCGGTACTTGGATTTTTTAACCTGACAGCTCAGAAGCGACCTTATAATCATGGCCAAAAACAAAATTCCAGTGTCCGCAGCGATCCGCCTCCTCAAACAATGCAAAGCTGAATTTACTCCGCACCTCTACAGCTATGAGGAACGCGGTGGCACGACAGTGTCAGCCCGTGAGCTTGGTGTTGATGAGCATCAAGTCATCAAAACACTGGCAATGGAGGATGATCAGCGTAAGCCGTTGATTGTCCTGATGCACGGTGATCAGGAAGTTTCAACCAAAGAGCTCGCCAGAAGTGTTGGCGTTAAAACAATTACGCCCTGTAATCCGAATATCGCCCTCAAGCATACCGGCTACCAAATTGGAGGCACTTCGCCTTTTGCAACCCGCAAAGCAATGCCGGTCTATATGGAGACGACAATTACCGCCCTGCCCCGCATCTACATCAATGGCGGCAAACGTGGTTTTCTGATTGGCATAACGCCGCAGGTTGTGATTGATTTGCTGCAGCCGGTGATGGTTAAGGTTGGGATAAAAAAGTAGAATACGGATTCCCAGGAGGAGACTATGAACCTTCAAGACAGATTCGAGAAATCGGCAGAAGCAATCCGTTCTGCAAAAGCGATGGTCGTCACCTCCGGTGCCGGCATGGGCGTCGATTCCGGCCTGCCTGATTTTCGCGGCGACCATGGCTTCTGGAACGCCTACCCGATGTACGAACGGCTCGGCATCAATTTTATCGGTGCTGCCAATCCGGCCAATTTCGAAGGCGATCCGGCTTTCGGTTGGGGGTTTTATGGCCATCGCACCAACCTTTATCGGGAAACGAAACCTCATCGCGGTTTTCAAATCCTGCAGGACTGGGCGGCTGAATTTGCACAGGACAGCTTTGTGGTCACCTCGAATGTCGACGGCCAATTCCAGAAATCCGGTTATCAGGAAGATCAAATCCTCGAAGTCCACGGCTCAATCAACCACCTGCAATGTCTCTCCCCCTGCGGCCACGCCATCTGGGAGAATGACGAATCAATCCCGGTTGACTTCGATACCATGCGTGCGCTTAAGGTCCCCCAGTGCCGCCACTGCAACCAACCTGCCCGCCCGAATATCCTGATGTTCGGTGACTATTCATGGCTCTCTGACCGCACCCGTGGCCAGGAGATGCGTTTCGACAGTTTCCTTGCCCAACATCAGCACGATCCGATCGTTGTTATTGAGATGGGAGCCGGCACAGCGATCCCTACCATCCGCTATATGAGTGAACAGCTTGGGCAACATCACGATGCCACTGTAATTCGGATCAATCCCAGAGAAGCACATATAACCGGAGGACATGTTTCGCTGCCTTGCGGAGCTGTTGAAGGGCTGGAGGGAATAGATAGTTTCCTGTGATCGTCATAAGGATTTTTAGAATTAAAAAAGAGGGCCTTCGAAAGAAGACCCTCTTTTTGTTTCGCCAGGCAGGTGTTTCGCCAGTCAGGTATTTCGCCAGTCAGGTATTTAACCCATCAAGCATTTACACAGCCTAAACATACTACTTAGTGAATTTTCTTGGCATACTTGGCAGCCCACTTCATATCACGACTCTGGTGACAATTGAGGCAGACAAAATCAAGTGTTACAGCACCGCTGGCATAGGTAGACTTCTTACCACCTTTCTCTTCGGTGT
>DAOWJU010000051.1 GCA_030640215.1 Desulfuromonadales bacterium | reverse complement strand
CGCAACACAATATGCACAACAAATCAATATACGCAATATTGTTTTTAAGCTATCTTGCCAAAATCTAAAAAGACTAATTTTCAACAACATCCAAATATAAGGAGAAACGTCATGGGTCAGAACTATTTCAATTCATTATCGTTCAGTCGCAAATTGCAGGAACTGGGTAACTGTCGCTTCATGGAAAGCAGCGAGTTCAACGGCGTTGACTACCTCAAGGGGAAAAAAGTCGTTATCGTTGGTTGTGGCGCCCAGGGCCTGAACCAGGGCTTGAACATGCGCGACAGCGGCCTGGACGTTTCCTACGCTTTGCGTAAGATCGAAATCGACGAGAAGCATATCTCCTGGGAAAATGCCACTCAGAACAACTTCGAGTTCGACACCATTGAGAGTATGGTTCCCAAGGGCGATCTGGTTCTGAACCTGACTCCTGACAAGTACCATACCCCGATCGTTAACCATGTTATGCCGCTGATGAAAAAAGGTGCCTGCCTTTCTTACTCTCACGGTTTCAACATCGTTGAGGAAGGCATGCAGATCCGTGAAGACCTGACCGTCATCATGGTTGCCCCTAAGTCCCCAGGTTCTGAGGTTCGTGCCGAGTACCTGCGTGGCTTCGGTGTTCCGACCCTGATTGCTGTCCACGCCGAGAACGATCCAAACGGCGACGGCCTGGATATTGCCAAGGCTTACTGCTGTGGAACCGGTGGTGACCGTGCTGGCGTCCTGTTCTCCTCCTTCACCGCTGAAGTTAAGTCCGACCTGATGGGCGAGCAGACCATTCTCTGTGGCGTTCTACAGACCGGCTCCATCCTCTTCTACAACAAGATGATTGAGTCTGGAGTCGAGTCAGGCTATGCCTCTAAACTGATCCAGTACGGTTGGGAGACTGTTACCGAAGCCCTCAAGCATGGTGGTATTACCAACATGATGGACCGTCTCTCCAATCCAGCCAAATTGGTTGCTTTTGAACTGGCTGAGGAATTGAAAGAGATCATGACTCCGCTGTTCCAAAAGCATATGGATGACGTTCTTTCTGGTGCTTTCTCCGAAACTATGATGAAAGACTGGGCTAACAACGATGCCGACCTGTTGCGCTGGCGCGAAGAGACCAACAATGAGCCTTTTGAAAAATCCACAGCTCAAGAAGCCGCTATCCCTGAGCAGGAATACTTTGATAACGGCATCCTGATGGTCGCCCTGGTCAAAGCTGGTGTTGAGCTGGCCTTCGATACTATGGTGGAAGCTGGCATCAAAGAAGAGTCGGCCTACTACGAGTCGCTGCACGAGACTCCACTGATTGCTAACGTTATCGCCAAGAAGAAGCTTTACGAGATGAACAAGGTTATCTCTGATACTGCCGAGTACGGTTGCTACCTGTTTGCCCATAGCTGTGTACCGTTGCTGAAGGACTTCATGGCCAAGGTGGATACCCGCGTTATCGGCAAAGGTCTCGATCTGAAAGAAAATGGAGTCGATAATCAGGTCCTGGTCGCAGTCAATTCAGCGATCCGCAATACTCTGGTCGAAGAAGTAGGTGAAGAGCTGCGTGAGGTTATGGAAGGAATGGAAGCTATTGTCTAGCTGATGGTTTCTCCATAGCTGAGATCAAGATGGGGATGGCAGGATTGCCTGATAAGGCGACATCCAGACATCTGCCAGCGCACCCTGATTGTCCGATTCTGCGCCTGCTTGACATCGGCAGGGTAAAACGGTTATAGTTCCAAGGTTGCCAACAAAGGTTAGACTTGTTCACCAGGCAACTTAAAGCTGTTCTAGGATCATCACGAAGATATCGTAACGCCCCGGACTGTTTCGGGGCGTTTTTTTGCGCCAGACTTAAGAGCGCTGAGCTCGTCGACGATGTCACGCTTGCCTGTCACAGCACACCTCAATTTAGACGAGTTTGAGTTAAAGGAATATATGAAGTTCACAGAGTTCAATTTTCACCCCAAGGTTGCCGCTGGAGTCACGGCTGCTGGTTATGTTGACCCGACTCCGATCCAGGCCAAGGCGATCCCGACGATTCTTGCTGGTCGTGATGTTATGGGTCTTGCCCAGACCGGAACAGGTAAGACAGCTGCCTTCGCTCTGCCCATTTTGCATCGTTTGATAAATGGTCGCCGTGGCCATGTTCGTGCTCTGATTGTCGCGCCGACCCGCGAGTTGGCCGAGCAGATCAATGCTGCGATTGGCAGCCTGAGCCAGGCGACCGGCTTGCGTAGCATTACTGTCTACGGTGGCGTTAAAATTAATCCGCAGATTGCCCGCCTCAAGCAGGGTGCTGACATCGTGGTTGCCTGTCCTGGCCGTTTGCTCGATCACATCAAACAGAAGACTATTAATCTCAGTCGTTTAGAAGTTCTGGTGCTCGATGAAGCCGACCAGATGTTCGATATGGGCTTTCTGCCAGATATCCGGAGATTGCTTACACACCTGCCGAAGCAGCGTCAGACCCTGCTTTTCTCGGCGACCATGCCGAAGGAGATTCGCGGTCTGGCTAAAGATGTCTTACGCGATCCCGAAACGGTTCAGGTCGATACTGTCGCTCCGGCAGTCACCGTCAGCCACGCGCTCTATCCGGTTGATGAAGCCCGTAAGACTGATCTGTTGTTCGCTCTGTTGAAACACACCGATACTGGCTCGGTGCTGGTTTTTACTCGCACCAAACATCGCGCCAAGCGCCTCGGCGAAAAACTTGGCAAGGTCGGCTACAAGGCGGCCTCATTGCAGGGCAACTTGTCACAGAATCGACGCCAGGCAGCACTGGACGGCTTTCGTGATGGCAGCTACCAGATTCTGGTTGCTACCGACATCGCCGCCCGAGGTATTGATGTCAGCCAGGTTTCTCATGTGATCAATTTTGATATGCCCAATACTCCTGAAGCCTATATTCACCGTATCGGTCGAACTGGACGCGCCGCTCGCAGCGGTGATGCTTTTACCCTGGTGACTGCTGCTGATCGCTCAATGGAACGAGCTATTGAGCGGGTTCTTGGTCGTTCTATAGAGCGTCGCACCCTGGACGGGTTTGCGCCTTCTATGAATGCTTCACCTGCTTCTGAACAGGCACATCGCAATAGCCGTGGTTGCAAACCGTCAGGTAAGCGGGAACACGGTGGTGCACCATCAGGAAAGCAAGCCACAGAACGGTCGAAAAATTCTCGGAACCGTCGCCGTTTTTCCGGACGATCCAGTAAACCTGTGGCAGCCTCTTCAGCTGGTCAATAACTCTTGTCAGGCATTGCAGTTAAGGGCGTCTGTTCAGGCGTCCTTAACTGTTTTGTGAAGCTTGGCAACTCTTTTTCACTATATGAATTTAAGCCTTGCTTTTTGAAAAATCATCAGGTATGTTTGTTTAACTTAAGAAAGTTTGTGTAAGTTTTTGCCGCTCTACAGATTGACAAGGTGTCAACATGGATCAAAACACGCAGACCCAATAGGGCTGTGTGTTTTTTAATTTTTGGCGACGAGATTTGCACACCAAAAAGTTCCAATAGGGAACATGGAGAAAAAAATGGCTGAAGGTACAGTAAAATGGTTTAATGATGCAAAGGGGTTTGGTTTTATTGAGCAGGACAATGGACCTGATGTTTTTGTTCATTTTTCCGAAATTCAAGGGGACGGTTTTAAGTCTCTCGCTGAGGGAGATCGTGTAACCTTTGACGTCACCCAAGGTCAGAAAGGCCCTCAGTCGTCTAATGTGAACAAGATTTAAGTAAAGTTTCGCATATATTCGCAAAAGAGCCCCGCGGATTGCCGTGGGGCTCTTTTTCTAGCTTCAATATCTTTGTGAAATCTTTCATATTAAACAATCAAACTTTTGCTTCAGCCCGGAAAGTTTGACAGACTGTTAGCCAAAAAGGATAACGAAATGGCCAGAAAACCGAATTACGGCTATGAAAAGCGCCAGAAAGAACTTGCCAAGAAAGCCAAGAAAGAAGAAAAGAGAAAAGCCAAGCTGGAGGAGAAAGAGGCCAGTGCTCAGGAGTCTTCTGAAGAATCCTCAGAAGAGAGTTAACCGATAAGTCGTTTCCTTCGTTTTTCTCTATACACTTAAACAGTCAAACGATTTGAAGTATTAAAGTCCAGATAAGAAAGGGCAGACACCATATGCGTAAGTTGTCTGCCCTTTTTTAAACATTTCCATGAATGAGAACTCCTGCCGAGGCAGAGGAGTTATTTGCAGCGCATTGTTTTCAAGCCATCTTCAAAGAGGACCTTGATTTTTCGTGGACCTCCCGATTTCTGCACAATCCCGACACCAAATACAGGATGGTTCATTAGTGATCCCACTTTAAAGGCAGTTGTCATCGTGTAGTCTGTCTTCTGTTTGCCGCTCATGGTGGGCATCAGTTCTTCCCATTCTTTCCTCTGGGCAATTTTAGGGTCAACAGTTCGTCTCGTTGCAGGCTTTTTTGGGGCTGTGGGCGGCCGATACTTGTGTTGCCCACTGCAGGTATTGCACTCGACCTTGGCTGGCACTTCTTTGACCACTGCGACAATAATGTGGTTGGTGTTTTTGCGGCACTTGGTGCAGCGAGCTTCGATTGGATCACCGACCGAAGGTATGGTGCTTGTCATAGCGAGACTCCCTTGCTTGAGACGAGTCAATTACGACCAATATGACCCAGGAAAATTACTGGAAAATATAGGGCATCCTTGACAATTGATGTATTGAAAAAAACTGGCACGACCGGTAAAGCGATTTATTCTGTAATATCATGTCAATATGGTTTGCAGAACTTTGACCGTGCGTGAGGTGCTAGTCTAAAGGTCCATCAAATACAGTACACGTTTTTGTTAATAAAAGATACATCTCTTGTGAACATCTTGACTTTTGCTGACGCTGATGTTAGAAGCTCGGAGTTCATTAAAACCACTAAAAACTATTGGAGGATATCATGGAACGCACATTCGCAATCATCAAGCCCGATGCTTTCGCCGCTGGCAATGCTGGCAAGATCCTGACCCGTATTTACGCTGAAGGTTTCAATGTTGTTGGCATCAAAAAACTGTACATGAGCAAGGTCGAAGCTGAAGGCTTCTATTATGTCCACAAGGAACGTCCTTTCTTCGGTGAACTGACCGATTTTATGAGCAGCGGTCCCTGCATCGTCCTGACTCTTGAGGCTGAAGGCGCAATCCTCAAATGGCGTGACCTGATGGGTGCAACCAACCCAGCCGAAGCTGCAGAAGGAACCATGCGTAAAGAATTCGGCACCAGCATTGGTGAAAACGCTACTCATGGTTCTGATGCTCCAGAAACGGCTGCATTCGAGATTCCTTACTTCTTCTCCGGGCTAGAGCTTCTCTAAACTCTTCCATAGAAGAAAAACTTGAGTCATCAGGAGCCCTTCGGTACAATCCGGAGGGCTCTCTTTGTTGGTCCTCTATATGTTTGAAATCTTTACAAGTCAGGTAACTATCTTTTGACTGAAATAATGCACACCAACCAAACTGTTGATCTGAAAGACTTGAGTCCTGATGCACTTGTGGATTTTCTTGCCGGCATGGGCAAGGAAAAATTCCGCGCTGAACAAATCTTGCGCTGGATCTACCAGCGCGGGGTCGAAAACTTTACAGAAATGACAGATCTGGCCAAGTCCTTTCGTGAAGAATTGAGTCAACGTGCGACTATCTCGAGCTTTACGCATGAAGCTGTTGAAGTCAGTTCTGACGGGACGCGTAAGTTCCTCTTTCCTCTCCACGACGGTAAAAGCGTGGAAACCGTTCTAATCCCAATGGAGAGTGGCCGCCACACTCTGTGCATCTCCACCCAGGTTGGGTGTGCCATGCAGTGCTCTTTCTGTCTCACGGGAACTTTTGGTCCGGAACGCAACCTGACTACCAGCGAAATCGTCAACCAGGTCTGCGCTGTACGCAAAGACTACACCGTTGATAACATCGTCATGATGGGCATGGGAGAGCCTCTGCACAACTTGAATAACGTCGTCGATGCTCTGAAAATTCTTTATGTTGCAACCGGCTTTGATTACAGTTCGAGAAAAGTCACACTATCAACCTCTGGCCTGATTCCGGAGATGCATGAACTCGGTCATCGCATCAAGGTCAACCTGGCCGTTTCTCTCAATGCAACGACTGATGCAGTCCGCGATGAATTGATGCCGATCAATAAGCGTTATCCTCTTGCTGAGTTGATGGAGGCGTGTCGGCGATATCCCCAGGCACCTCATCAGCGGATCACTTTTGAGTACATCCTCATAAAAGGCGTCAACGACAGCCAGGCCGATGCCAAACGCATGGTCAAATTGCTGCATGGAATCAAAGCGAAGGTCAACCTGATCCCCTTCAACGAACACTCAGACTCTGCCTTTAAAACTCCGGATGAACAGACCATACGTGCTTTTCAGACCTATCTGCTGGATCGACAGATTGTTGCAATCCGCAGAGTGAGCAAAGGACAGGATATCTCTGCTGCCTGTGGGCAGCTGAAGGGTAAGTTGGAAAATAAACTGTAAAATCATAGGGCAGTAACGCTGTAAAGTTTAATGCAAAGCTTAAAACCTTTTATGGAGACTGGAAATATGGATCAGATGACAATTGGTGTGATTGGCGGTAGCGGCCTGTATGAAATAGAAGGGCTTACAGAGATTGAGGAGGTGCGTCTGGAGACACCTTTCGGTGATCCAAGTGATGCTTATATCACCGGAAAGCTGGAAGGGGTCAAAATGGTTTTTTTACCACGGCATGGTCGTGGCCATCGCCTTCTGCCTTCTGAAGTACCTTATCGCGCCAACATCTACGGGATGAAGAAACTTGGTGTGCAGCGGATTATTTCTGTCTCTGCCGTCGGCAGCATGAAAGAGGAAATCGTCCCGGGGCATATCGTTATCCCTGACCAATTTTTTGATCGAACTCAGGGCAAGCGCGCCTCGACATTTTTCGGCAAGGGCGTGACGGGACATGTCCAATTCGCCGATCCTGTCTGCTCTGAGCTTAGTGATGTCCTCTTTGCCGCCGGGCAGCGTGCCGGAGCGACGGTTCACAAAGGTGGAACCTACATCTGTATCGAGGGCCCAAACTTTTCCACACGTGCTGAATCGACGATCTATCGTTCCTGGGGCGTTGATATTATCGGTATGACCAATATCCCGGAAGCACGCCTGGCCCGCGAAGCAGAAATCTGCTATGGCACGGTTGCACTGGCGACGGATTATGATTGCTGGCACGACGGCCATGATGACGTCACGGTGGAGGCCGTCCTGGCGATTATCAAGCAGAATGTTGACATGGCTCGCAACATCATTAAAGAGGCGGTCAACGCACTCTCCTCCGTACCTCGATGCGACTGCGGGGAGTCTTTGAAGTTCGCTATCATGACAGATCATTCACTCATCCCGGAGCAGACGCGCAAGGATCTCGACCCGATCATCGGTAAATATCTCGGTTAGCTCTGTCTGCAGCATTGCTAAAAGTCAGCAGATTTGCTTAAATAGTAACTTATTGTTATTTCAGATAAATCATTTGTCTCAGATAAGACATTTGTCTCAGATAAGACACGGGGAGTAAAGAGCAGTATGGATATCCTGGTTATTGGGTCGGTTGCTTTCGATAGTGTTGAGACACCCTTTGGACGTGGCGATGATGTTCTTGGAGGGTCTGCGACCTATTTTTCTACGTCAGCCAGTTTCTTCACTGGCGTACAATTGGTTGCCGTTGTCGGTGAGGACTTTCCTGATGAACCACGACAGTTTCTGACCTCTCGCGGAGTTGATTTGGCTGGTTTACAGACTCGCCCAGGTAAGACTTTTCGCTGGAAGGGCCGTTATGGTTATGATCTGAACGAAGCCCAAACCCTGGAAACCCACCTGAACGTATTCGAAACTTTTCACCCGGAGCTCCCGGAATCCTATCGCCAGGCCAAATTTGTCTTCCTGGCTAATATTGATCCTGAATTGCAACTCGAAGTTTTGCAGCAGGTTGAAAAACCTAAGCTGATTGCCTGCGATACGATGAACTTCTGGATCGACGGTAAACGTGATGCTCTGATCCGTACTTTAGAGCACGTCGATATTCTGGTGATCAACGAAGCTGAAGTACGCCAACTGGCTGATGAAGCCAATCTGGTCAAAGCGTCTCGAGCTGTGCTGGCGATGGGACCGAAAACGTTGGTTGTAAAACGTGGTGAATACGGAGTACTGGTCTTTACTGAGCATTCGATTTTTTCTGCTCCGGCTTACCCACTTGAAGAAGTTTTTGACCCAACAGGTGCTGGCGACACCTTTGCTGGCGGCTTTATGGGCTATCTGGCAGCGACCAATAATCTGTCTGACGAGACTATTCGCAAGGCAACGGTTTTCGGCAGTGTCATGGCTTCCTTTACCGTTGAAGATTTTAGCCTGGATCGGTTGCGAAAATTGACCTGGACAGAGATTGAAGATCGTTTCCGTCGTTTTCAGACGCTGACAGCATTCGAAGGTTTATAAAAACTCTGAGTTCACGAGCTTCTACGTTTAATTTTAGTTGTCATTTGCTCATAAAATCAGGATGAAGGCAGGAGGTCTAAATGTTTCAGTGGGATAAATCAATTAATGACATCAATGTCCCTGCCAGTAAGGTTATGCACCTTTTTCGCTCCATGCGCGAGGTGCAGTTAGCACTTCCGGGTGTTTCAGCGCAGCAAGCCAGCGCATTCCTTTGCCAATATCAGGTTGAGGGCGGAATTGCCACTGTTGCCGTTTTTCATCTGCACAAAAGCAAGGTGCTGAGCTTTTACTTCAGTGACCCGCGGGTTGTCCCTGAACAAAAAACAGACAGCATGTTGGATCAGGGCCTGAATTTTGTCGAATCGATGGGCTTTCTTATGACGGATCAGGACATCCACCTGCTTGATGAGGCTGACCAGGAGATGCTCTGGGCGTCTTTGCCAATGAAGGCAGGCTTGTCAGAAGAGCAAGAACCTCCGCCTGCAGAAGTCCCGGTATCAAAGGCAAAAGAGAAGCCTGTAGCCAATATTGAAGCCGTTAGCGATAAAGCTGCTAGTCTTAAAGCTGCCCCTGTAGAGAAGAAAGAGGCCTCAGCCGCAGTGGCGGGTATCAAGGCCGTCAAGAAAGTAGCTCCAGTCGTTGCCCCTGTTGAGGTGGCTCCAAAGGCTGAGGCAGAAACAGAAACTACTGAAAATGTTGATGACCTGCTCGCGGCGGTCGAAGCCATGCGCGCCAAACGCCCCGGCTTGCGGGAACGCAAATCGGCACCGTCAGCAGAAGAGATGGATCGTCGCCGATTGCAGCTGCGTGAAACCGTTGGCCGTATCCTGGCCTCCCTTTGAGCCATTCAAGAAAGGTTTTTTTTGTGATGCAATACCGTTTGTTTTTGACAGGTTTGATCCTTCTTACAATCAGTTTGGCAGCCTGCGTTCCTTACGAAAAGGTTAGGCCAGCAAAAGAACGTGCAACGTATCATTACATGATGGGGGTTGCGGCACTGGATGAGGATAATCCGACGGATGCCCTTAAAGAGTTCCTGCTCGCTGAAGAGTCTGACGACCGTGATCCCAAGATTCAGTCAGCTCTGGCACAAGCCTATTGGCTAAAGCAGGCGCATGATCTGGCCGAAGAACACTTTAAGAACGCCATTGAGCTAAGCGACGACCCCGATTATTACCAGAATCTTGCTGCACTCTACCTTTCCATGGAACGCTATGATGATGCGATCAGTGCGTTTCGATCCGCTGCAGATAATCTACTCTTTGACCGGCCTGCGCTGGCATGGACGGGAATTGGTTTAGCCAATTTTCAGAAACAGGACTATGCTGCCTCCGAACATGCATATAAAAAAGCGATAGCCATCAATTCACGTTATTATCTGGCACCATTTCATCTGGGAGAGCTCTATTATAAACAGGGGCGGCCAGTCGAAGCTCTCGACATGTTTACCCGCACGGTTGAGTTGGCCCCCAGATTTCCCAACGGACATTATTGGCAGGGCCTGGTTTACATGAAGATTAAAGATGCCAAGAAAGCGAAGATGTCTTTCAGGGAAGTCGTTCGTCTTGCACCGCAAAGTGAAACAGCTCGTTTGGCAAATAATTATCTGAAGATTATCAACAAATGATGGAAAACGAAGTTGATGACGTCGGTTTCCAGTTTTAAGGCCAATGTGAGAAGAGAGGTTACTCTTTGCAAGATATTGCCTGAACCACTCCCCCATCCCACCCGGTGTTGCATCACGTCTACTTGCTTTGTATGCAGGCTCGCTTATAATCTACCTTGACGGCAGTGTTTCGTATCTGTACGCGTTACATGATTGACTGGACATGACCCGGGAAGCCGAAGAAACGGTCAGTTTTAAACCAACCCTTGGAGAATAACCACTATTATGGTGATTGTATGTCCTGCATGTCAGGCACGCTATCGTATTAACCCTTCCGCAAGTAAAGCAACAGAGGCTAAGGTCAAATGCCCTGGCTGTGAACATGTTTTTAATGTCTCACTGGTCGAAGAGGCAGGCATTCATCAGGAAAGCCGTTTGTCTGGGCAGCCTGTTGTTATGGTCGTTGATGATGCACGTTTTTTTCGGGAAATGATTAAAGATATCCTCAAAGACCTTCCAATCGAAATAGTGATGGTCGCCGATGGCAATGAAGCCTGGCAGCAGATCACTACTCTCGTTCCGCAACTTGTCTTGCTCGACTTGAATATTCCCGGCAAAAATGGCAAAGAAATTTTGCAATCCATGCAAAAATCGACTCAGCTTGAACATGTGAAAGTCCTTGCCATGAGTGGTGTTGAGCGTGGCGATGAAACCGCTGCAGAGCTGCGACGTATTGGTGCCGACGATTTTATCAGCAAATCTTTCAAACCCCGTGAACTTCAAGACCGTGTCAGAAGCATCCTGGGTCTTTAATCCTGGCGATTCAGCCGAACAGCTCGTCAGCGAAATTCGTCGGCTGACGCAAGTCGAGAATTTCGATCTGGCGGTAGTGCTTGGTTCCGGCTGGCATGAGGCTGCCCAACTGGGAGAAATCCTCGGCGTCTTCGAGTACAATGATTGGTCTTGTTTTCCTGCCGGTCAGATTGCCGGTCACGGTGGCCAATTGATTGCTGTTAGAGCCCCTTCCTGCAACATCCTGTTTTTCTCCGGTCGTTTTCATTGTTATCAGGGCATCAGTGCATTTCAGGCGGCTTTCCCGGTACGATTGGCTGGCGCGTTGGGCTGTTCACGTATTTTGCTGACCTGTGCGACGGGTGGGGTCAACCGAAATTATCGACCTGGTGATTTCATGCTGGTCGATGATCATTTGAATCTGCTTGGTGATAACCCATTACGTGGGCTTTCTGGCAATACCTTTGTCGATTTGACCGGGATGTATCAGCAAGATGTTTACGATGCCTTGTTGAAGCGTGATACGTCCCGTATGATATTACATCGCGGTGTTCTGGCAGCTATGCCTGGGCCTTCCTATGAAACTCCGGCAGAAATCCGTTTTCTTGGAGCAGCTGGCGTCGACGTGGTCTCCATGTCAACTGTTCCTGAAGCGATTATGGCCCGGTATCTCGGCATGCAAGTCTCTGCGGTTGCGTTTG
The DNA here is from genome assembly GCA_030640215.1 of Desulfuromonadales bacterium. Lineage (GTDB taxonomy): Bacteria > Desulfobacterota > Desulfuromonadia > Desulfuromonadales > BM103 > M0040. Next base: position 5,518 of record DAOWJU010000051.1, on the reverse strand, counting down.
TTGCGAACTATGCTGCTGGCTTGAGCCCTGTTGCTGTATCACATCAAGAGGTTCTTGATTGTAGTGTGGAACACGCTCATTTATTTCCTTTCCTGGTGCGTCTCATTCTTGAGGCTTGGCAAGATGTAAATACCAGTAATTCCGACTGATTTCTTTTCTTTCGCGGTCTCGTAACCTGCTGTTTTACCGTGCTATTTTAATGTGCGTTTCGCCGGGTTGTGCCTTGACAGCGAAGGTCTCCATGTTAGACTTTCTGCAAATCAATTAACTTAGAGGACATTTTGGGCGAAGCGATAAAACGCATATTGATTGTTGATGATGAAGAGAATACCCGGATAGGGCTGAGTAAATTATTGTCCCAGGAAGGTTTTGAGGTAGAGAGTGCTGCCAACGGTAGTGAAGCACTTGATTATCTTGGGCATAGAAAGGTTAACCTGGTCATCAGCGACATCAACATGCCGGAGATGAACGGCTTGGTTTTTCTACGTGAACTCAGCCGTAAATTCCCGAGTACGAATGTCATAATGATAACGGCATATGGTGGCGTAGAGTCATACCTTGAAGCGATGAATTTGGGCGCTTACGAATATCTTCACAAGCCTGTAAGGCTTGATGAACTTCGTTCGGTCATGAAAAAGATTTTCAATGGTGGAGCTATTTCCCAAGTTTCATGAGGTACCCAGGTTGCAAGAGATGCCCAGGTTGCATGAGATGCCCAGGTTGCATGAGATACAAAGGAGGAAATCATGAACTTTAAAACCATCCTGTTTGCTTCCGATTTCTCAGAAGGTTCTGACTTTGCTTTTCAATCGGCTCTCTCTCTGGCTCGCAAATTTGACAGTAAACTGATTGTCATCCATATCATCAACGAACCGGTTGACCTGCGTGGTTTTTACGTGCCGCATATTTCCTTTGATAAACTTGAGGAGGAGATAGAGCAGGGGGCTGAGAAGTTGATGGAAAAGTTCTGTCGAACCCATATACAGGACTTTAATAATTTTGAGACCTACGTTTTGCCTGGGATTCCGTATGATGAAATTATCAAGAAAGCAGTTGAATTCAACGCCGATCTGATCGTATTGGGAACTCACGGTCGCACTGGTCTTGACCATGTCCTTTTTGGCAGCACCGCAGAGAAGGTCGTTCGAAAGTCCCAGATCCCTGTGATGACGATTCGCATTCAAGAGTAAACAGGTCCTCCTTTTTGTAAAGGCAGCGGAAACGCTGCCTTTTTTGTTGCTTTGATCCTGCCAATAGCCTTGTCAAAGGGTTGTTTGAAGAGTATCCTGCTCATTCAAGATAAACCTGAATCCATAAGTAACTAGCGAGTTGAATCCGCCGAATAAAGAATGGTTAGCTATGCGTGAAAAGCTCCTGATTGTTGACGACGAGCGTATGATCCTCGAACTGACCTCGATGGTATTAACCAGCAGAGGCTTCGATGTTTCTGTTGTTGACAATGCTCCTGACAGTTATGCGCTGATCGAACGTGAACAGCCAGCTCTGGTTCTTCTCGATTACATGATGCCCAAAGTCAATGGTCTTGACGCACTTAAGGAGATTCGTACTCGTTTTCCTGAAACCTATGTGATCATGTTCACCGGTAAGGGCAGCGAAGAAATCGCTGTTGAGCTGATGAAAGCCGGGGCTTCTGACTATATCCTTAAGCCGTTCAGCAACGCTAAACTGGTTGAACGCATTGAAAATATTCTTCGTATCCGTTCTATCGAATTGCATAACAGGGAGCTCATCCTGGAGAAGGAGAGACTGCTTGATGAAATCGAAAGGTGGAATCGCGAACTGGAAGAACGTGTCGAAGAGAAAACGGCAGAGCTTGAACGTGCTCATCATGAAATCCTGTTGACGGAAAAACTGGCTGCGCTTGGGCACCTTTCTGCTGGCATGGCTCATGAAATTCGCAACCCCTTGAATTCAATAAGTTTGTTTGCCCAGGTTATATGTACTGGCTTGGAAAATGAGCCGGAAATGCAATCCTACTCAGACAAGATCATTAGCGAAACGGAGCGTATCGATGCCATACTGGTCAAGTTGCTTTCCACCAGTAAACGTTCTCCGTTCCAATTGCGCACCATTTATATCGCTGACGTTATAGAGAAAAGTTTACAGCCGTTTCTTGAGCAAATTCAGGCCCAAGAGATTGTTCTGCAAAAACAGCTGCTACAGACCCCTTCAATCCTGGCAGATGCCGATGAACTCGGCTTGGTTTTTTCCAATTTATTCTCCAATGCTCTTTTTGAAATGAAACAGGGCGGAACCCTGTCGGTGACACTGGTTCACGATGATAAGGATGTCGTGGTGACCGTCAGCGATACCGGAGGGGGAATCCTCGAGGACCACCTGAATGAAATCTTTGACCCGTTCTTTACAACCAAAGAGCGGGGAACTGGCTTCGGGCTTTCCGTAGTATTGCGTATTGTCAAGACTTACTCCGGTCGCATTAATGTCGAGAGCGAGCCGGGCAAAGGGACAACTTTCCAGATTTGGTTACCGCTGGCATGATGCAACGTCTTGATGATCGGATAATATGATGGCATTGCTGCTGCGCGACCTGACTCTTGATATCATGACAGATGAAGAACTGCTGCCCCTGGAAGCTGCACGTCAACTTGGTGTTGACGTTGATATGCTGAAGGATTTCCGGATTGTCCGGCGTTCCATTGATGCTCGTAAAAAGAGACGGATACGTAAAATCTATACGGTCGAGTTCTCATGTGTTGACGAAGTTGAGCTTTTGCAAAAGCATGGCACATGTCGATTAGAGAAATTACCCGAACCTCCTGATGAGCGGCGATCCAAAGTGAAGGTCGATCATCACGCACTGGTGGTCGGCATGGGGCCCGCCGGCCTTTTTGCCGCCATGCGTCTTGCTGAATCTGGTGTTCGTGTCACGCTTGTTGACCGCGGCAGGCCCGTTGAACAACGGGTCAAAGATGTCGAAAACTTCTGGGCTTCTGGAAAGTTTGATGCCGCCAGCAATGTCCAGTTTGGTGAAGGTGGTGCCGGTACCTTTTCCGACGGTAAATTGACCACCCGCCTCAAACATCCGCAGCGGTTGGCAGTGCTTGAGACGCTGGTTGCCTGTGGCGCTCCAAAAGAGATTCTGATTGAAGCTCGTCCTCACGTCGGCACTGATCGGCTTCGCAAGGTTGTTATTAACTTTCGGGAACATTTAATCCGGCTCGGTGTCGATGTTCGCTTTGAAACCTGTTTGACAGATCTCGAAATTCACCAAGGGCGTATTGCCGGTGCCATCTTCAATAAAGAAGAGATGCTGCCGTGCGATTCCCTGGTCCTTGCTCCCGGGCACAGCGCACGTGATACCTACCTTATGCTCGATCGTAAAGGTGTACAACTCGATGCCAAAGGCTTTGCTGTTGGTCTCCGGGTCGAACATCCTGTCGAATTAATCAACCAGATCCAATACGGCGACTTTGCTGATCAGCTCCCTGTCGCTGATTACGCGCTGCGTTATACTGATAAGGAAAGCGGGCGAGGTGTATACTCCTTCTGTATGTGCCCCGGTGGCGAAGTGATCAACGCTTCTTCTGAGGCCGACGGCCTGGTGGTCAACGGTATGAGCCGAATGGCGCGTAAAGGTGAATATTCCAATAGCGCACTGGTGGTGACTGTCGGACCGCAAGACTGGGGGGGCACAACGCTCGGTGGTATGTACTTCCAACAGCAATGGGAGCGTAAGGCTTTTCTTGCCGCTGGTGCTGGATTTATGGCGCCTGCCCAGAACATGATGAGCTTTGTTGGTCAAGGCAAAGGCTCTGTGAAGTCCAGTTGCAGGCCTGGTGTTGTCGAGACAGAACTGCGTGAAGTCTTGCCCGATTTCGTGTACCATGGGCTACGCCAGGCGCTACCGCATTTTAATCGAAAAATGCGAGGTTTTATGACTTCAGAGGCGGTTCTCGTTGGCGTAGAAACGAGGACCTCGGCACCGCTCCGGATAACTCGCAATGATGCTGGCGAGTCAGTGAGTCATCCCGGGCTCTTTCCCACAGGTGAGGGGGCAGGATATGCAGGTGGCATTATGAGTGCAGCGATTGATGGCTTACGTGCCGCCGATCAGGTTGTGCAGTCGGTCCTTTAGTTTGTTGTAAGTGACACAGGCATTGTAGAGATAAAGCAGGAGCAAGTTTTGAAGAAAACTTTTGTAAAAGATATCCAGGAACGCGCTTTGATAGATTCGCCGTTTCTGGTCAGAGATAAAATTATCGGCATGGCCAAGAATGGCCGTCCTTATATGATCCTTAAGCTGATGGATTGCACCGGTGAGGTGGAAGGCCGTATCTGGGATCGTGTCGATGAACTGTCGGCCAGGTTCGATAAAGACGATTTCGTTCAGGTCTCTGGTAAAGCCAGCGTCTATATGGGAAAAATGCAGCTAGTGATTCAAGAGCTGAACCGGGTTGAAGAATCTGAAATCGAAATCTCTGACTTCCTGCCGGTATCCACCCGCCCAGTTGTCGAAATGGTTGCCGAGTTAACTGCACTTGCCGAAGGCTTTACAGACACTGATTTGAGAAGTCTGATGCAGGCTTTTCTGACCGATGAAGACTTTATGCTGGGCTACACCCGGGCTCCCGCAGCCAAGGCCATGCATCATGTCTATCTTGGTGGCTTGCTTGAACACTCGCTAGCCGTTGCTGCGCTTGCCAATGATATCAGCCAACGTTATGAAAACATTAATCGCGATCTGTTAGTGGTTGGTGCCCTGCTGCACGATGTTGGCAAGGTCGTTGAACTACGCTATCAGCGTTCCTTCGAATATACGGATGCTGGCAAGCTGCTGGGGCATATCGTCATTGGTGTGGAACTGGTTGAAGAGAAAATACGTACTCTGCAAAATTTCCCAAAGGAGTTGGCAATTCATCTTAAACACCTGCTCCTGTCGCATCATGGTCAGTATGAATATGGCTCACCAAAGCGACCGAAGACCATGGAGGCAGTCATCTTGAACTTCCTCGATGATCTGGATTCCAAAATCAACGGGGTTCGCACGCACATTGATCGTGAGCCGGACAGTGAATCGTCCTGGACTCAGTACCATCGGCTGTACGATCGATACTTTTTCAAGGGAACCTCTGCGAAACCGGTCTCTGAATCTGCTATCAATAAACCTGCCATTAATAAACGCGCTGAAAAGGGCTCCAAGTCGCTTGCACCTGTAGATAAAGAGCGCTCAGGACAACCTCGATCACGTTTCAGTAATACTCTTGGTGAACAACTTCAGGGTGTAAACTTCGACCTCCTCGGGTCTGAAAAACAGGATAAAAATGATGAGTGACAGACTTGTAATACATCAACTCAGTGTCGGACCTCTTCAGGTGAACTGTTTCCTGGTTGCCTGCCAGAAAACCAGTGATGCAATGGTTATCGACCCTGGTGAGGAGGGCACTCGGATTCTTCAGCTAGCCAAGAACAACGGTTATGAGGTCAGCAAAGTTGTTAATACACATTGTCACTTTGACCACATCGGGGCCAACCGGGT
>DAOWJU010000233.1 GCA_030640215.1 Desulfuromonadales bacterium | reverse complement strand
CTTTCAATACCCATTTTCAGGGTCATGGTTGACATCGGGCAGGAACCACATGCTCCAGTCAGTCTTACACTGACAATCCCGTCATCTGTCACATCAACCAACTCCACGTCACCACCATCAGCCTGCAATGCAGGGCGAACCAGCTCCAAGGCTTCTTGAACTTTTTCTTTCATCGAATTATTCTCCTTAATTGTTTTTGTCATTTACACTTTGAGTATACCTGCTTTGTATTCTTCCAGTAAACCCGGACAGGTTCAGTTTATCAGAAAGGCTTTCATATTCCAGAGGTACTCGGGGTTTTACCCATCCTGACTAGATCGACCTTCATCCAAAGGGAATCGCCCCGATCTCGCGGCTGCAGAGCAATTCCGGCGTACCGACATTTTTCCCCTGAACAAGTACCTTGAAGGTCTCCCCCATCCCGGCTTCCGGCATGATCAGGTTCTTCAGGGTCAAGCGCAGCGCGCGCGCCTCTTTCTCGTCGCTCGCCGCCACTTCGAGTCGCACCAGCTCTTCAAAAAACCCAAGACCCAGCAAGAAACGATACTGTTCAGAAAAGCTGAGTGTTTCGAGGCCTGCTTCACTGCCAGCTTTCTGTAAAGCGGTGAAGTCAACATGGGCCGTGATGTCCTTTTCACCGACGCGATCATAAGGATTATCGTCGGCCTGATGACGATGATAGCACATCAAAGTACCCGCCCTTCGATGCGGGGCATAGAGCTCCCTAGAGGGATATCCGTAATCAATAGTCAGAACAAAGCCCTGTTCGACGCGCTGACCGACTTGACGCATCCAATCGGGAGCAGTCAGATTGACCTCAGCCCGATTTCCCTCAATAGGACCGCAACCCAACCAGGCAAAATATTCGGCAAGGCGAGAATCCGTCGATGGACGCACTTCCTCAACAAAAACATCGTCCAGGCTGGTCACAAAAACTTCCTGTAGCACACCGGAATGTTTCTCGACCACATGGACCGGAAAAGCATCAACCAATTCGTTAGAAAGAAAGCAACCAGACGTTATCGACCAATCGTCTTCATCACTCCAGACAACCCTGTCTGAATGAGCAGCAAGGCTTTTAGCCTGGCGCTGACGATTGTCCTGACTGACCTCGACCAGAGTGTAAGTTAAATGGGCATAGAGCTCAGGCGATTCCTCTGCTAGAGCATCAAGGATATCCAGGGCCAGATGCCCCTCACCAGCGCCCTGTTCTACGATCTGAAAGGTTTCGGAAGAAAGCAACCCTGCCATCTGGACCATCTGACGTGCAATCAGTCGGCCGAAGAGTGCGTTGACGCTGCTGGAGGTATAAAAATCTCCGGCTTTGCCAATCCGATCACGTGGCGTCATGTAATAACCGTGTTGCGGATGGTAGAGGGCCTGCGCCATGAAATAAGCAAAGCTGATGCCGTCAGCGGCTTGAGCCTGCTGATGCAGCAATGTCGCCAGTTGCGAATGGTTAGTCTGTGGGGGAGTCTGCTGTGTCATGAAATCATTTCTCTAGAAGAGTTGTTGGGTTGTTGGGCCAAAGTGAAAATCGAGCGGGCAGTTTAGCGCAAGCAACTCTGGAGTTCAAGGATCGCCTACATTGAGGAGACATCGCTTTGGAAGGCAGCTTTGAGCTTCGCAGGATCGTTAGTAAAAAATCCTGACACACCCATGCCGATCAGACTTCTGGCGGTACAAAGATCATCTACGGTCCAGACCAGTACAGGCAAAGCTGCCTCTGTGCAGGCAGCGAGCATCGCATCATTCACCTGGTTTAACGCCGGGTGAAAAGCACAGGCAGATAATTCTCTGGCGACTTTTACTGCGTGTCGCCAATTGCCTAGTTCGAAGAGAACTGCGATTGGTAAATCAGCATTCACTGACCGTAAATGTTGCAGCAATTCACAATTAAAAGAAGAGACCACAATGTCAGCAGAGGGATACTGTTTGAGCAGTTTGAGTACGACCATCCCGGCACGAAGCTCTTTGAGCTCCAGGTTGAGGCGCAATTGGCCACCAAACGTTCTTAAGACATCGTCCAGCAGAGGGATCGATTCATCAGCAAAATCGGCAGAGAACCAGCTGCCAGCATCAAGCTGCCGCAACTGTTGCGCTGTCATCTCTGCGACGAATCCGCAACCACCAGTGGTCCTCTCCAGGGTCTCGTCATGAATCACAACCGGGATTCCGTCACAAGACAGATGGATATCCAGCTCAAGCCCATCGGCACCAGCCGCAACTGCAGCAGAGAATGCCGACAGGGTATTTTCCGGAGCACAACTGCTGGCACCACGATGCGCCCAGATAAATGGTTGAGTCATGTCGGCTACGACCCACCTTGCAGGATCGGGTAACCTTTTTGCGCCCAGGCATAGATTCCGCCATAGAGATTGTAGATCTCAGGATACCCCTTCCTTGCCAGGTAATTGACGACCTGTGCACTGCGCGAGCCCACGGCGCAGTAGACGAGAATGGGGCGATTCTTCGGTACTTCATTTAAACGTTTTGTAAATTGACCGATAGGAATCAGTCGTGCACCTTCAAGGCGGGCTTGCTGGTATTCTCCGAGAGTACGCACATCAAGTAGATAAAGGTCACTACGTTCAGCAACCAAATTGTGAGCCTCTTGGGGCTTTACATTGCGGGCGACAGCGGCGTCGGCATGAACCGGGAGCATCACCAGCAACAGGAAAAAGCAGAAAAAGATTTGACGTCTCATAGTATACCTCTTGATTAAATTCATATTCAAATCACCAGACAATTATATTCAAAAATTAATATTATTCCAGCCCAAAAAGATTTGTCTTTACCCATGAAAAATGTAATCATGACGACCGCTGTCAAAGAGCATCTTTTGAGGAGAGTTGAGATGGATCGCAATCTTGCGTTAGAGCTGGTTAGAGTTACTGAAGCCGCAGCCCTTTCCTGTGGCCGCTGGGTAGGAAAAGGCGACAAAATATCTGCGGACGATGCGGCTACAGAAGCTATGCGTCGCACGCTTGACTCAATGGAAATTTCCGGAACTGTGGTTATCGGCGAAGGTGAGATGGATGAGGCGCCGATGCTTTACATCGGTGAAAAGCTGGGACGCGGCAACGGCCAGGAAGTTGATATTGCCGTTGATCCCCTGGAAGGCACGATTATCTGCTCCAAAGGCCTCGACGGTGCGATTGCAACCATTGCTCTGGCTCCCCGGGGGGGCTTTTTGCATGCTCCCGATATGTATATGGAAAAAATTGCTGTCGGCCCAGCAGCCCGTGGGGTAATCGATATCAATGCATCGCCAACGGATAACCTGCAACGAGTTGCCGATGCCAAAAAATGTTACATCGAGGATCTCACTGTTGTTATTCTCGACCGACCGCGGCACGATAAAGCCGTGACAGAAATTCGTAAGGCGGGAGCCCGCATTCACCTGATCACCGACGGCGATGTCGCACCGGCCATCGCAGCAGCCGTAGAAGGCAGCGGCGTCGACATGCTGCTCGGCATCGGTGGTGCACCGGAAGGCGTACTCGCCGCTGCGGCACTAAAATGCATGGGTGGTGATATGCAGGGGCGACTGGTCTTCATGAACAACGAGGAACGCGATCGTGCCAAAGGCATGGGCATCGATGACTTTGACAAAGTTTATCAGTGTGATGAAATGGCTAACGGTGACGTTGTCTTCGCAGCGACAGGGGTAACGAACGGTGACCTCTTGCGTGGCATCCGCTACTACTCTGGAGGCGCAGAGACCCACTCCATCGTCATGCGCTCCAAGACCCGGACCATTCGGTTTGTCGAGACCCGCCACAGCTTTGATTTTAAGCCCAAGTACTGATCAGGCGACCATTTATTAGGTTTCTTTAGATGGGCTTTAGACTTGCCAGTGAGCTGACAAGTTGATAGTATCGCTCCAGTTTTTATAATGTAAGTGAGGATATAATATGGCAATTATCACGATTTCCAGAGAAATGGGCAGCGGTGGCATTCCGATTGCCCACAAGGTAGCTGAGAAGTTGGGGTATCAGCTGATCGACGGCGAGACAATCATGGCAGCTGCGGCAGCTTATGGTCTTTCCCCCGAAGCGGTGGAACAGGCCGATGAAAAGCCACCTCACTTCGTTGATACTATGGACTCAAAGCAGTCGCTGGATCTCCACCTGATAGAACTGATTATTCTCGAAGCTGCCCTGAAAGGCAACGTAGTCATTTACGGACGTGGCGGACAGGACCTTCTCGAGGGCATCAAAAGCGTTCTCCGCACCCGGATTATCGCACCTTTCGAGGATCGTGTTGAACGCTGGTCAGAACGGGAGTGGCTCGATCCGGACCGCGCCCGTTATCTGGTACGTAAGAGCGACCAGCAAAGAGCTGGTTTCATCAAGTATTATTTCGATCGGGATTGGGAAGACAGTGTCTACTATGATCTGACCATCAACACCCAACGGCTTTCCGAAGAGATGGCGGTCCAGGTCATCTGTGATAGCGTCAAGGACGAAAATCTCGAAAGCATCAAAGCTAGCAGCAAGAAGCTTCTCTCCGATCTAATTCTGCGTAAACGCGTCGAAATTGCGATTCTTTCAGCAAATAACATAGACGCTTACCTGCTGGAAATTGACGTTGAGAATGGCGTTGTCACACTATCAGGCCAGGTACACTCAAACGCAGAGAAAGCAGCAGCAGAGGTTCAAGCCCGTTCTGTTGAAGGTACCAGTGATTTACAGAACGACATCGGAGTTGTCGAATACCGCACAAATCCTTCAGATCATTAAATTCTCAGACATAAACTATACAGGGAAGCCGACCTAACAGAGTCGGCTTCTCTTTTTATTCAGGAACCGGTTGAACCTGACGGGCTCTTGTAAATCAAACACATCCTGGCCTCTCGGCTTGTTCCCCGACAAACCTCTATGCTAGGATAAAACTCATTTTACACGACCAACATTGTTAAGGAGTTAGAAGATGGCCGGACACAGTAAATGGGCCAATATCAAGCATCGCAAGGGCGCTCAGGACGCCAAGCGTGGCAAGATTTTCACCAAGGTCATTAAAGAGCTTACGGTTGCTGCCCGGATCGGTGGTGGAGACCCGAATGCCAACCCACGGTTACGTACGGCTATCGACAAGGCCAAACAGGTCAACATGCCGAAAGACAACGTGGATCGTGCCATTAAAAAAGGCACAGGTGATCTGGATGGCGTCAATTACGAAGAGGGTATATTTGAAGGATATGGCCCCGGCGGCATCGCTTTAATTGTCGAGTTTCTCACCGATAACCGCACCCGCACCGTGGCTGATGTACGTCACATCTTCAGTAAACTTGGCGGCAATCTTGGTGTCAGCGGTTCCGTTGCATTTCTCTTCGATCGCAAAGGCCTGATCTCATTTTCAGCAGAGAACGATTTCGACCAGATTTTCGAAATCGCTCTGGAAGCGGGTGCTGAGGACGTTAAAGATGAAGGCGACATCTACGAAGTCATCACCGAACCTGCGGACTTCATCGAAGTCCGGGACGCTATGGCAGCAGCCAATCTTCAATGGGAAACGGCTGAGACCTGCATGATCCCGCAAAACCAGGTGCAACTCGAAGGCAAATCAGCAGAAACCATGCTGAAGTTGATGGACGCCCTTGAAGACAATGACGACGTGCAGAATGTTTTCGCTAACTTCGATATCAGCGAAGAAGAACTAGCTAAAATCATGTAAACAAAGGTACGAGGAACGAGATGGTTGTGTTCACGTACCGCGTCCCGCAAATCTTTTTCTATGCGAATTCTCGGCATCGACCCAGGCACCCGGATTACCGGCTACGGCATTATTGATGTCGAAGGTAATCGCTTGCGTCATGTTGACAACGGTATTATCAAGACACGCAGCAGTGATGTCTTGCCACTCCGGCTGAAAGTCATTTACGACGGTCTGACGGCGGTTCTCAAAGAATACTCACCTGAAGCGGTTGCCGTTGAGCAGGTGTTCATGGCAAAAAATCCGCGAGCAGCGTTAACCCTTGGCCATGCCCGCGGCACAGCGGTTCTTTCAGCCGTCAACCTTGACCTGGAAGTTCTCGAGTATTCGGCTCTACAGGTAAAAAGTGCTGTAGTCGGCTATGGACATGCCAGCAAACAGCAGGTACAACAGATGGTCAAAGCGCTCTTGAATCTCCCTGAAGTTGCCCAGGAGGATGCTTCAGATGCCTTGGCTGTTGCCATCTGCCATGCTAACAGCCGCAAGCTGAAACAGGCAGTCAATAGCTCTATCCGTCGTTAACATACGAATAATGGCTCGCAGGCAAAACCTGTTTGCCGTTAACAGAGAGTATCCCCTGATGATCGCCCTGGTTCGCGGCACATTAGCTTACAAATCGAGCAATCACGTCATCATCGATGTCGGCGGTGTCGGCTATCGGTTATTCATTTCACTATCAACCTTCTATTCTCTCCCGGAAACCGGTGATGTCAGCCTCTTTACGCATACTCACGTCCGGGAGGACGCCCTGCTGCTCTATGGTTTTCTGAGCATGGAAGAGAAAGATCTGTTTGTCACCCTGATCGGGATTTCCGGCATCGGCCCCAAAGTGGCAATCAACATCCTCTCGCACATACCGGCAGGTGAGCTAAAGAGAGCGATTGCCACAGGTGATATAAAACGTCTCACCGGACTGCCGGGCATTGGCAAGAAAACCGCCGAACGGCTGGTCCTTGAGCTGAAAGACAAAATCGGACCGATTGAAGATCTCATGGGGTCGCTTGATTCATCAATCGCAACCGGTACATCAGCAGATGCGTTGGTTGACGATGTTCTTTCAGCTCTGGTCAATCTAGGCTACAAAGAGAATCATGCCCGTAAAGTTCTGGAAAGCATGGAACTGGCACCTGATTTGACGATGGAAGAAGCCCTTAAAGGAGCACTGAAAATCCTGATTCGTTGATTTTCGGTTTTAACCTCTTATGGAAGAACGTTTAATAACAGCTGAAGACACCGGCGACGACAGCTCCTTCGACCTGTCGTTGCGACCGAAGATCCTTACGGAATACGTCGGGCAAAGCAAGGTAAAGGAGAATCTCAAGGTCTTTATCAGCGCGGCTCGCGGTCGCGGCGAATCGCTTGACCATGTTCTCTTCTACGGTCCACCGGGCCTTGGCAAGACGACCCTTGCGCATATTATTGCAGCAGAAATGGGTGTTAACATCAGGAGCACATCAGGGCCGGTGATTGAGAAACCGGGTGATCTGGCCGCTGTTTTGACCAACCTGGAGCCGGGTGACGTCCTGTTTATTGACGAGATACACCGCCTCTCGCCAGTGGTTGAGGAGATTCTCTACCCGGCGATGGAAGATTACCAACTAG
>DAOWJU010000137.1 GCA_030640215.1 Desulfuromonadales bacterium | reverse complement strand
GCGCCCAACTGAAGAAGAAGAGCGTGGCAAAAAGGTTAGTGACCGGTAGATAACCTGCCAGCCACCAACGGTGGCCAAGCAATCCGGTCTGCAGCAGGACACCGGCAGCTATCAGGGCCAGTGACATCCTGGCGATAATAGCTCGTCTCCAGGCTAGATGGACCAGGTAGCCGACAGTTGCTGTCGCGTAGGTTGTAAAAAGAAGATATAAGAGTGTCTTGGACATTACTGTAGCCTGTTGCAAAGTCTGATTTTATATGAAGAAAGCTAACATTATCACATGATTAACCCAAGTGAAAAGGATTGTTAACCGGTTTTCTGGCGAGGTTGACAAGTCTTGGCAGCAATGATAATTTCTTCCCCCATGAGTCCCTCCCTTTATTCAGTGCGCATGCGGGCGTCTTACCATGGTCAACACCTTACTGGTGCAGAGCGGATTGTCCCCCAGGCTGAAGTCAGTGAAGTGACTGCTGCCCTGACTGAACGTGCAATGACTTGTCCCGGTGAACTGGCTGATGAAATTCAGTGTAGCGTGGAGAAAATTGATCCGACAACGGTTCTCTATGCACAGCTTCCCGATCTCTCTACCTACATAGCGCCTGATTGGCAGGCAGGCCATCGTGTCGCCAGTTGCCTGCTGGCCAGGGCCGGTGTCCAGCCAGAGATTGCAACCCGGGCGGTAGCGTTGCTTGCCAGCGGTGCCGGGCCTGGAGGCACTGTCATGCGCGGGGCCTTGATCATGGATGCAAGCAGCGGCAAACGCCTTGAGGCAGACCCGGCTCGCGGTGTCAGGGTTTCCCGGATGGATCTGTCTCCAGAGTGTCGGTCTGCGTTAGAGTCTGATTTGGCAGCGGCGGGTCTTGGTCATCATCGTGTTCTGGAGGCTCTGGTGCTGGCGGGCAAGGTTCTCGGCGCACCTGGTATCGTTGCAGAACTCTGCTGGTCTGACGACCCGAATTATACCATTGGCTATGTCGCTGATCCACAAGCTGGTTATCAACGGATTTCTGATCTGAAGTTGGCTGGCGACTCATGTGGCGGGCGAGTTTTCTTCATTGACCAGGCAAAGACTTCGCTCGAAGAACTCGTCGACTATCTGGAGTGTCAGGTCGTTTTGTTCAATGCTTCCGGAACCATATCAACCGCTAAAAAATGGATACCTGCTGATGAATGACTGGCAACGTGAACTCGACCAACTTGAGCAACGGGGAATGTTGCGTTCTCTACGAACTGTTGAGGGTGGCCAGGGACCGAAGGTGCACGTCAACGGTCGTGAAGTCCTGCTCCTTTGCTCTAATAACTATCTCGGTATTGCCGACCACCCAGCCCTGATTGAAAAGATGGTTGCAGCGACCCGAGAGCTTGGCACCGGTTCTGGCGCCAGCCGCCTGGTCTCCGGCACCATGCCGACTCATGCCGCCCTTGAAGAACGCATTGCCGCCTTCAAGGGAACTCCAGCCGCTCTGCTCTTCAACTCAGGTTATGCAGCCAATACAGGAATCATGCAAGGTTTGCTTGGCCCGGATGATGTCATCTTCTCCGATGAGCTTAATCATGCCTCAATTATTGATGGCTGCCGATTGGCTCAAGCCCGCACCATTGTCTACCCCCATTGCGATACGGTTGCCCTGGCCGAACTTATGGAGCAGGAAAAGCCGAATCGGAAGGGCCGTTGGTTGATTGTCACCGACGGTGTTTTCAGTATGGATGGCGATATGGCTCCCTTGGCGGAGCTCTGTGAGCTGAAAGAGGCGTATGATGCCCTGCTGATGGTTGATGATGCCCACGGCACAGGAGTGTTGGGTGAAAAAGGCCGGGGCACGGGCGAGCATCTCAACTGTCTCGAACGCATTGATCTGCACATGGGCACGCTCGGTAAAGCCTTGGGCTGTAGCGGGGCCTATCTTGCCGCAGAACGAGTGGTCATTGATACGCTGATTAATCGTAGTCGCTCTTTTATCTTTTCCACCAGTTTGCCACCCGGGGTTCCGGCCGCCGCTATGGCGGCATTTGATCTGGTCGACAGTGTCGAGGGCAGAAAGCTGCGTGAAAAACTGGAGCGCAACCGGGTTCAACTATCAGAGTCGTTGATCGCTGGCGGCATGGATCTGCTCGGTAGTCGCACACAGATTATCCCGGTGTTGACCAAAGACCCGGAGCCGACCATGCAGATGACCGGTCGCTTGCTTGAAGAGGGCATCTTCCTGCAGGGCATACGTCCGCCTACTGTTGCTTCGGGACGTTGTCGTCTGCGTGCGACGGTCATGGCCAGTCACGATGCGCTTGATCTTGAACATGCCTCGGCAAAGATCCTTGCGGTTTACAGGGAGTTTGCCGGGTGAAATCAGCCAGTTTCAAATTACCGGACGGACGCCAGTTGATCTGGTACGAAGTTGGTCAGGGCCGCCCCCTCGTGCTGTTGCACGGCTGGGCCATGTCGGCGGCGGTCTTCAGCGAAGTTGCCAGCTTACTCTCTGCTGACTTTCGTCTGTTGATTCCTGATCTCCCTGGCCATGGCGATTCTGCACCTTCACCGCAGAACGATCTTGCCGGGATTGCTGCTGACTTAGGGGCTTGGATTGCAGCCACGACAAAGACTCCTGTCACGCTGATAGGCTGGTCACTGGGTGGCATGCTCTCACTGGAGATAGCTCGACAGAACAAGGTACCCGTTGAGAAGCTGGTTCTGGTCGGTACCACGCCTCGTTTTACCCAAAGCGAAAACTGGCCATTTGGTTTGCCCTCTGTTCAGGTCCGTGTTCTGGTGAGAAATTTGCAGCGGCGCTTCGAAGCGACACTTGCCGATTTTTTCTCTCTGGCCTTTGCCGGTGAAGAGATCTCCAAAGAAAGACTGCGCACGATCCGTGCCTTTGCCGTGAGAAAGAGTCCTTTGCCTGACCCTGCCGCCGCCCTGGGCTTGCTCAAGATGCTGGCAGTTCAGGACCAACGTGCCATCCTTACTGAAATTCATCAGCCAGCGCTGGTGCTACATGGTGATTTAGACCAGATCGCACCCGTCGCGGCAGGCCGGTCGCTGGCTGAAATGCTCCCGCAGGGGAGTTTCTCAGAGCTTCCTGGTGTTGGCCATGGCCCTTTTCTCAGCCAGCCAGAAGAGACTGTTGCAAGAATTCGGGAGTTTTGCTGATGGTTCCGGTTAAAGCTATAGACAGCGAGCAGATGCGCGGCAATTTTTCAAATCATGCCGGTGATTATGATCGCTATGCATCCGTGCAGAAACGGGTCGTCGAACTGCTTTTTCAAAAACTGTCCGCTTTTGAAAAAAACTCCGGTGTGTGTCTGGACGTAGGCACCGGGACAGGTGCACTTGCCGCAGAGATTCTGCATGCTGATCCGGGCCACCCGCTTGTCTTGATGGATATTGCTCATGGCATGACCCTGGAAGCAGCAAGTCGATTGCCTGCTGTCTCTGCCTGTGACGGTGACGCAAGGTCCCTGCCCTTTGCTGATGACATTTTCGCGACTGTTGTTTCAAGCTCTGTCTACCAATGGGTTGATTGTTTACCGTCAGCGTTTAACGAGGTCGCAAGAGTCCTCAAACCTGGCGGTCGCTTTGTCATGGCACTTTTTGGCGAAAAGACCCTTTGTGAACTGCGGGCTTCGCATCGCCAGGCTGTGTTCGAAAATAATGGCAGCCGACCTTCACATGTACAGAGCTTCCCGACGTTTAACGAGGTTTCTGCTGCGCTCAGTTTGGCCGACTTGTCCTGTCGTGATCTGCTCAGTACGATGGAGGTGGAATATCATGCTGATGTGCCAGAGCTGTTACGTCAACTGAAACAGATCGGTGCCAGCAATGCAGCTGCGGACCGCCCGCGTGGATTGGCGTCTCGTCGGGTCATGCAATCAATGATGAAAACCTATGAAAAAGAATACCGATGTGATGCCGGATTGCCGGCAAGTTATGAGGTGATCATTGCTATTGCTGAAAAGCCACGATTGTGAGGAATGTTTGTAAGTCAGAATTGTGCCGGTTAGAATTGTAAAACAAGAGGGGCAACATTATGTGAATGTTGCCCCTCTTGTTTTATGAAATATTTACAGCGTCTATTCTTGATGAGTGCTGAGGAACAGAACGCTTATGCGCAGCTAAATCTTTCCATCAAGGCTTCGACAATTTTTCGGGATTCTACCGAGGTGACTTGGTAAAAAACTTCAACCCCGTCTCGATTGCCTTCTATGATGCCTTTGTTCTTGAGCAGTGCAAGGTGTTGAGATACGGTCGCCTGTGGCAATTCAAGGCATTCCCAGATTTTTTTGACATTACAGGACTGGGACATAAGGCCAGCAACGATCTTGAGCCGAACCGGGTGACCGAGTACTTTCAATATTTCTGCTTCACGGTCAAGATTGATGGACTTGTCGAATTCTACTTCTGACATGTTTTATCCTTTTTGGAAAATTGAATATATGGATATTATTCTTTTGACTGGTTAAAAGTCAAGATAATCATATTGCGTGCGGCTTACTCTCGACACTGAGTGATGCAGGTATTAGACTGTGGTGCTTAATGTCGTATTTCAGAGAATGATTTATAAGGGTCAGGGCTCTTAAAAAGCTCCGGGTTAGCAAGGATTTTAAAATGTTACTTGGTACCATACTTGTTCTGGCAGGATTACTATTGCTCTATTATGGCGCTGAATATCTGGTGACCGGGTGCTCGCGCCTGGCCCTCTCTTTTGGCGTAAGGCCTTTAGTGGTCGGGCTGACGGTTGTCGCTTTCGCGACCAGTATGCCGGAGCTCATGGTCTCGCTTTTTGCCGCGTCCCGTGGTGCATCGTCTATGGCTGCTGGCAACATCATCGGTTCCAATATTGCCAATATAGGTTTAATCCTTGGGGTTGCTGCCCTGATCACCCCGATTGTCGTCGCCCGTTCCACCCTGGTCCGTGAAGTGCCGATTATGGTTGTGGCTTCTCTTGTTGTCTATCTCGTGGCCATGGATGGCGAGATTGCCTTTATGGACGGCTTGGGGCTTTTCATGAGCTTGCTGATATTTCTTGTCTACTGTTTAATGACGGCGCGTAACCCTTCAATCCCAGCGGATGGCGAGGTTGACAAAGCCCTCAGCGAGGCTGCTACCGGGCGTGGGCGCGACATCGCGCTGGTGCTGATCGGTATGGTCGGCCTCGGTTTTGGAGCTGAGTTGATGGTGCGGGGGGCTGTTATGATTGCCACTCTGCTTGGGATCTCTGAACTGATTATCGGTCTCTCTATTGTTGCCATCGGCACGAGTCTGCCGGAGTTAGCTGCGTCGGTGATGAGTGCTTGGAAAGGGGAGATGGATATCAGCGTTGGCAATGTCATCGGCAGCAATATCTTCAATCTCCTCTTCGTCCTTGGCATCTGCCCGATGATTCAGCCGATCACGATTGAACCGCGAGTCTTGAGTCTGGATTTTCCGATCATGCTCGGCTTTTGTGCCTTGTTGATAGCTCTTCTGACTATGATGCCGCCGCGGCTTAAGTTGGATCGTAAGCGTGGCGTATTACTGTTGGGCGCTTATCTCATCTTTGTGGTCAGTCTTTTTCAATGATGTTCAGAGGCATTTTGTTTTGGGCTTTGGTCCCAGCCCTGTTTTTTCTTGTGCCCGTATCTGCGGGTGCACAAGAGACGGTCTTTACAAAATCGATGCAACAGATGGTCGGCGAAGACTACCTGTATGCCATTGATTTTCTTTTCTTCTCAAGGCTGGCGGAAGGCGAGTTGCGGCTTACGGAGACCGACCAGCCTAATATTTATCGTGCAGAACTAGTAGGACGTACTCTGGGAATAGCGTCCTGGCTGACTGGAAATCGCACTCAGACCTACACTTCTCTGATGGAGCTGACTCCGGACGGTTCTTTGCGCAGCATTGAACACGATGCCCAGATCGTTAAGCGCAAGTGGGGCAAGTGGAAGAATCGGATTCGACGTCATCTTTACGATTACGAGCAGGGCACGGTTCTTGAGGAAAAATTTAAGGAAGAGGTGTTTCACTCAAGAAAAGAGCGTGAAATCCCTGAAGGTTCGCAACCGGTTGATATGCTGACGGCATTCTACAACTTGCGCTCAGGTGTCTACGGACCGCTCGTGCGTGGCGCTCAATTCTTGATCCCTACTTATTCCGGCAAGGGGTTCGTTGATATAGAGATAAACGTTTTGACGACCGAACAACAGGCAAAGCAGAGCTACTTCCCTTCTCACGGGTTGCTTATCTCTGCTAACGTTGATCCGGAAATCTTTGAGACAGGCGGTGGCGGTTTGTACTTCTGGCTGAATACCAAGGGTATTCCAGAACGCGGCATCGTGGAAGACGTGATCGGCATGGGAGACGTTCGAGGATCTCTGGATGTGGAGGAATTATGAGCCGAGGTGAAAGAATTTTTGTCGTTGGCCACCGTAACCCGGATACGGACTCTATCTGTAGCGCGATTGCCTATGCCGAGTTGTGCCAGCAACAGGGTCGGAAGAACGTTTTTCCCGGGCGAGCCGGGCATCTTAATCGCCAGACCGAGTTTGTCCTCGACACTCTGGAACAGCAGCCACCAACTCTTTTGACCGACGTTTATCCCCGTTTACGTGACACCGTTGGTGGTCAGCCCGTAGTCATTGATGCCGGAGCGCCGCTCATGCAGGCGCTGGATTTGATGCGCCAACGCGATATTCGCATGTTGCCTGTCGTCGACGACCATAGCCGACCACTCGGAGCACTGATTTTAAAGCGGCTTACCGAGCATGTTTTTCTGCCTCGCGCAGGTCAACCTATCCGCAAGGTCCTCTCCTCACCGGCTTCAATACAGCTCTGTCTGCAAGCAACGGCCAGCAACCTCGTCGACGAAGCGCGCACCGAGGAACTCGACCTGTTCGTTGGTGCCATGTCTGTGGATAGCTTTCACGAGCGTCTGGCAGAAGCTGATCGGCGATGCATCGTGGTCTTTGTCGGTGATCGCAGAGATGTCCAATTGGATGCAATTGAGCTGGGAATACGTCTGCTGGTCGTGACCGGCGGATTGGCGATTGATGACGATCTCGTGGCATTGGCCCGTAAGCGGGGTGTCTCTGTCCTGTGCACTCCGTTTGATACGGCAACCAGCGCGCTCCTGGCGCGGATGTCGACGCCAGTACGTCATCTTGCTGATGAAGATGTCCCCAGGGCGCATCTGGATGATCGACTCGATGAAATACGCAAGGTCTTGATGCGCAGCACTTCTCCTGGAGTGATGGTCCTTGATAATGAGGGGCTGGTCTGTGGGGTTGTCACCAAATCCAACGTATTACAGCCATCGTCGCTCAAACTGGTTCTGGTTGATCACAACGAATTATCGCAGGCTGTCCCCGGCGCTGATCAGGTCGATATCCTCGAAGTGATTGATCATCATCGCCTGGGTAATTTTCATACCGATGCACCGATTCGCTTTATCAACCAGCCTCTGGGTAGTACATGCTCAGTGGTTGCCACGCTTTATCGCCAGGCCGGGATTGAGCCTGAACCCAGAATCGCCTCGCTCATGCTGGCTGGATTACTCTCCGATACGGTGCTGTTGAAGTCGCCAACGACAACTGATGTGGATCGTGAACTGGTTCCGTGGTTGGAACAATCCTCCGGCCTGGATGCGCTGGTTTTCGGGCGTCAGATGTTCCAGGCTGGCAGCACTCTTGCCGCCTATCCCAGCATAGAAGCTCTTCTGACGGCAGATTTCAAAGAGTACACAGTTGAAGCCAGGCGCTTTGGAGTCGGGCAGGCTGAAGTGGTTGGCTTTCAGGAGTTTGAGGAACGTCGGGAAGAGATCCTGCAAGGACTGGAGTCCCTCGTTGATAAGCGCAACCTGGCTTTGGCTGGGCTGTTGGTAACCGATATTGTTCAGCAGAACAGTCAGCTTGTGGTCCGTGGTGATCAGGACTTGATCTCAGCGATCGGCTACCCTCAACTGGAATCAGGACGTTTTGAACTGAAAGGGGTTCTGTCGCGCAAGAAGCAGCTGATCCCTCATCTCTTGCGGGCATTCAAGACAGATTAAACCTGGGTCGAGGATGATATTCGCTGGGCAAACATCTGGCGGTTGCTCAGTGAATGTCAGGAAAAACCCAAAGCTGAATAACCAAGGGGAAAAGCACAGGATTAGATTGTTTCAGTGGGGTCAGGAAAAAAGATAAAAAAGACCCCGCGTAAGGAGGGGGGGGATACGCGGGGTCCATAGAGCTCTTCGGCTTGCAGGCAATCGAAGAGTTGATTGAAATATATCAAAGCAAATTCTGTTTGACAACTAAATTTTGAGATAATTGTGATAAATAAGTGCGAAAGGATTAATTTCTCACAGAGTTGACTCCGAACCGTTGCCTGTAAGGGGCTTCGGTGACCTGAATATGGATATCGTAGCTTTTTAGTCAAACAACTCACCCGCCATCAGACATTGTCGGGGGATGCTTGCTTGTTAATTTTTGTAACCTGCTGCGTCAAGAGAATCGGGTGAAAACAAAACAGGGAGTCAGCCATATCGGCTAACTCCCTGTTTTCTTTGTGGTACCGAAGGCCGGAATCGAACCGTCACGCTCAGAGAGCATCGGTTTTTGAGACCAACGTGTCTACCAATTCCACCACTTCGGCAAAGCGGAGTGCATTATAGGGTTTCGTTTCG
>DAOWJU010000090.1 GCA_030640215.1 Desulfuromonadales bacterium | reverse complement strand
GCGTGTTCGAGCACCGAATAGTGGCCGAGTTCGAGAATCTTCCGCAACAGCTTGGCGGCCTGCTCTGGTGCCTGTTCAAGCAACTGCTCGATGGGAGAATCAGAGTAGCAGAGCCGCGCTGCGGCTGCCACGACCTGTTCTGGATTGGGAGTGTGCGTGAGAAGTTGGACGAGCATGGTCTTCGTTTCCAAATGGGACCGCGCCGTCCGGGGAGTCGGGCCGTGTCCCGGAACGGGACGCGGAGAATATTGTTCTGAAGCTATATGAGTTAGAGAATATCTCAGCCGGGGAAGCCGGCATCAAAAATAAAGGGACGACCCGGCAGGGCCGCCCCTTAGAACTCTAGTCTTTCTTTTCGTACCGCTTACGGAAACGCTCGATCCGACCGGCGGTATCCATCAGCTTCTGCTTGCCGGTATAGAAAGGGTGGCATTGAGAGCAAATTTCTGTAGTGATATCGCCACCTTTAGTGGATTTTGTCTCAAAGGTGGAACCACAGTGACAATTAACTGTGGTTGCCTCGTACTTGGGGTGAATACCTTCTTTCATCGTTTAGCTCCTGTTGACCTGGCTTGGTACAGGTCGCGGATTTAGTGGGTCTAAGACCTTTTACACTGGCCCAAGACCTTAAAAAAGAGTGACTTGATACCACTATTTAAAAGCAATTGCAACCTTTTCCGCTGCAATCGGCTATCGATTCATACTGTCGAGGAATTCCTGATTGGTCTTCACGTCGCCGAGTTTATCCAGCAGGAACTCCATGCTGTCGACCACGTTCATCGATGAGAGCACTTTACGTAACAACCAGATGCGCTTCAGGCTCTTTTCATCAACCAGAAGGTCCTCGCGACGGGTGCCGGACTTATTGATGTCGATAGCCGGGTAAGTCCGCTTGTCAACCAGGCGACGATCGAGAATTAATTCCATGTTGCCGGTGCCTTTAAACTCCTCAAAGATGACTTCGTCCATCTTACTGCCGGTATCGATCAGAGCAGTTGCAATAATCGTCAGACTACCTCCCTCTTCGATATTACGGGCAGCACCGAAAAAGCGCTTCGGCTTATGCAACGCATTGGAATCGACACCACCGGAGAGAATCTTGCCGGAAGGCGGCACCACGGTATTGTAAGCGCGGGCCAGGCGGGTAATAGAGTCGAGCAGAATAACCACATCGCGTTTGTGTTCCACCAGTCGTCTGGCCTTCTCGATAACCATCTCGGCAACCTGGACGTGACGGGTGGCCGGCTCGTCGAAGGTTGAGGAGATAACCTCACCCTTGACCGTGCGTTGCATGTCGGTCACTTCTTCGGGGCGTTCGTCAATCAGCAACACAATCAGGTAGGCTTCCGGATGATTGGTACTAATCGAATTGGCGATATTCTGCAGCAAGACTGTCTTGCCAGTCCTCGGCGGGGCGACAATCAGAGCACGCTGCCCCTTGCCGACCGGCGATACCAGATCGATGACGCGCGTCGACATGTTGTCTGGAGTTTCCAGAATCAGACGTTGATCAGGATAGAGAGGAGTCAGATTATCAAAAACCGTCTTTTCACGGGCAATAGACGGATTTTCAAAGTTGACTTCGGCAACCTTGAGTAGAGCGAAGTAACGCTCACCCTCTTTCGGCGGCCGGATCTGGCCAGAAACAGTATCACCAGTGCGTAGGCTGAAGCGCCGAATCTGCGAAGGAGAGATGTAGATATCATCTGGACCGGGCAAGTAGTTGGCATCAGGAGCACGCAAAAAGCCAAAACCATCCGGGAGAATCTCAAGAACCCCCTCGCCAAAGATAGCTCCGTTTTTAGCGGAGGTCGTATTCAGAATAGCGAAGATCAGGTCCTGCTTGCGCAAGCCTGAGGACCCTTCGACGCCAAGTTCTTTGGCAATCGTCAAAAGATCGGTAATTTTCTTTTCTTTCAATTCCTTCAGGTTCATCTGTTCTCCTTAAATCTGCATGTGCCAGGATGAGTACACACGCACAACGACAGAATCCTGCCGCAATTGCTGCATACTTTGGTTAGTTGTGAATATTTGAAGTCTTTTTCTCCGAGTTTTGCGGTCCGAAATGGTTTGGATGTTTTGAAAGGTTAACTCTGCGGGGCAAAGATGTCGTATTGCCCCACGCGTTTATTCTATCAAGAATGTCTTATAGATCGAGGTCAGTCCGTGCTTTGATTGGATATATTTGAAAGGGAAATTATTTACTCAGGCTGCAGGTGAGGTACCAACTCACTTCAGTTACTGAAACCTGTTTACCGGCTTTTCAGCCTTCTGTCAATGGGCTTTCGTGCTTTTTTTTAAGATCACATAACATTTTTCTGAGTTCACAGGGGAAAATCATCCACCATTAATCCCTCGGCAGCAACCGGGATTTTGCTTTGATCAAAGTTTTGCATAGCCCACGCCAGGAGCTCTGTTGGCGGAGCCCCCTGCAGGTAACTCGGCACTGTTTGCCCAAGAAAGCTCAGGGACTGGGCAATCAACTCTGTCGCATTACGATCATAATCAAGCTGGACGGGACCATGGCGCTTGCTGATTTTTTTACCATTTTCTTCCATAGCCAGAGGCAGATGCACGTATTCAGGAACAGGATTGCCAAGGCAGGCATGTAGAAAAATCTGCCGTGGTGTAGACGAAAGCAGATCGGCACCGCGAACAATCTGGTTGACACCTGCGGCCTCATCATCAACGACCACCGCCAGTTGATAAGCAAAGAGTCCATCTGCCCGACGCAGGACAAAATCACCAACAGCTTCCGACAAAACTTGCTGAAGTGGACCAAAGACACCATCGCGAAAGCAGACCTGCTCCTTGGTCACTTCGATGCGCAACGCACGCGGCTTGCGTCCAGGACGCAGACCGTTTCTGCAGGTACCAGGATAGATGGGGCCATCTTCACCAGGATGTGGTGCACTTAAAAGGATCTCCTTACGCGTGCAGGCGCAATCAAAAACCAGCCCTCTTTGGCGAAGTTTCTCTACAGCCTCGACATACGCCTCAGTACGCTGACTCTGCCAGACAACCTCGCCATCCCAATGCAAACCCAGCTTATCCAGAGCAGAGAGGATCTCATCCGCAGCACCCGACACCACCCGCGGGGGATCCAGATCCTCCATGCGCAACAGCCACTTGCCGCCGTTCTGTCGCGCCAGGCAATAGCTGCCAACCGCGGCGATCAACGATCCGAAATGCAAAGGACCGCTAGGGCTAGGTGCAAAACGTCCTATAATCTGTTCTGTAGGCATTTGAAGTAAAGGTCCCTTTGATCTGATCAGCGTACGTTTCTGGGCAGAAACAGGTTATATTAGAAAGAAGCTGTCAATCTACAGCAAAGTGACCGGTAGAGAGTAACGGTTCCACAACAAGAGCCAGGATTAAAGAGAAACAGATAAATGATTGACATAGTCGCTCAAGACATTTATTTTATTACAAATCTTGTCAAGTATGTCGACAAAAGGAACTTCTCTTGATTATTACCCGTGCCACAGAATATGCCATCCGCGCCATTCTTCATATGTCCCGCCAACCAGCCGGGGAAATCGTCTACAAAAAAGACATCTGTAAAGCACAGGATATCACACCGGCGTTTCTTACCAAGATACTCCAACCTTTGATCAAAGACGGCATCGTCGGCTCTCAACGTGGAGTTGGTGGTGGCTTTTTTCTGGCGAAAGAACCCGCAGAGATAACCCTGCTCGACATCGTAAAATCCCAGGAAGGCCCGGTTTATCTCAACCAGTGTCTCATCGAGGACGATCCTTGCGAACGTCAGTTCTTCTGTCCGGTACACGGTGCCTGGGCAAAAATTCGTGAGGAATTCATGGCAACCTTGTCGCGCTACGACTTTGCCAGCCTGGTCGCCGACGAGAAAAAGCTCCCCCCCCAGTTCAGCGAAAATTCCAACAAGTCATAGCGGTAACAGACAAAAATTCTGGAAGCAAGGAAGGTAAATTTTCCATTATGAAAGGGAAAATTGCGTCCAGCGTCCCGGGAGAATCAAAGCCCCTCACCATATATTTACGAGAAGGGCATCAAACAATACACCGTAACAATGAGCGACGAGCTCAAATTAAATCGTATTAAATCGCAAAATTCTTGATGTGAGATGACAAAATACTCATAATGAGAATGTTTGCGTTGATATTATCTGGGGACTTTTCACTTTAAATAGTATTTTGTATTTTGTAATCTGGGTTCGTCGTACATATCTGGAGGTATGCCTTGCACTATCGAATTCCTCTGCTCCTTGTCCTGACAGGCATTCTGGTTGCTGCTTGCACCGACATTGCCACGCTACGTTCGTCACAACCGATTGCACCGGTCAGAGATTACGAAATCCTCCTGGTAGGTAATCTCGATGCCAATTACATCGGCGATGAAAACTGCCTGGCAAGCTGTCATACTCACGACAAAGTTGCTGCGGATTTCAAACACTCGATCCACGGCGACCAGATCTCGGAAGAGACGGGCCTGCCGCTGGTCAATTGCGAATCATGCCATGGCCCGGGCAGCATGGCCGTAGAACATGCCGCTGAAAAGAAAACCTGCGACTTCAAAACCCTATTGCAACTCGCCGAGTTCCCGGCCCAGGCCCAGTCAATGCTTTGCCTGAAATGCCACTCGGCGGCTTCTACTCCGAACCTGACCAGTTGGAACTCAAGCGTACACGCACTGAACGATGTAAGCTGTTTTGACTGCCACAAACTGCACAAAGGAACGCAGCAAAAAGTCAGCCGCCATGAACAGGAAGAGCTCTGTACCGGTTGTCACACCCAGACCAGAATGGAGTTTGCCCAGTTCTCCCATCATCCGGTTCCGGAACACAAGATGGCCTGCACCGACTGCCACGACCCGCACAATTCGACTAACCGTAGCAACCTCAAGGGCGTTACCACCAAAGCCCTCTGCACCCGCTGCCACATGGAATATCAGGGACCGTTTGTTTACGAACATGCCGATGTCACTGAAGAGTGCACCAACTGTCATCGGCCCCACGGCTCACCGAACGAACCGTTGCTGGAAGTCTCCCAGCCTTTCCTCTGCATGCAGTGCCATGCCAGTCATCATGGAGAGAACAATGCTTCGTTAAGCTCACCGGCCATGAAGCAGGCATTCTACACCAGATGCACCGACTGCCATTCATCGATCCATGGGACCGACATCCCATCATCCCATGGCCGTGGAACATTTATTGCCAGATAGTTTTGTCATCTACTTGCTCATTAGGTTTTATCCTGGCTGTACGGAACTCAGGAGATGATTGTGATGGTTCAAAAAAGTTTGCAATATGGGGCTCTGATATTTGTCCTGTTGATATTGTCTCCAGGCTTCGGTCTGGCTGACCTTGATGACAAATCTCAACTTGAGGACGACGGAAAAGTCCTGGACGTGTCTGCCGGCTACCGCTGGGTCAACACCGACAACAACCCCAATAGAGCTGCCGAATACAGCCACCTTGACGACAGCGCAACTTTCAACCTGGTCTACAAACAGGACTTCGGCGACCAGAAGTTCTCTCTAATCGGGGATTTCCTCAATGACAACGACTATTTTATTGAGGGGAGCTATGACTACAAGGCCCTCATCCGACTGAACGCCAGATCGGAGAGGCTATACCATAATCTCGACCACATCCCTTACCTGGACCACCCTGAAGCGCGGCAAGCAGCCCCACCGGATGTGTCCTATGATGACCATAACCCAGGCGTTGATTACAACCGCAGAATCACTATCGATGAAGTCAAGCTACGCGGCAAACTGCCCACCTACCCGGCGCACATCAACATCTCTTACTGGCGTATGGAGAAAAAAGGCAAAGAGCAGCTTCGTTTTGTCGATGAAAATTGTGCTGGTGCCTGTCACATGCAGAGTAACTCCCGAAAGATCGACCGGGTCACAGAAGAGTTCACCGCCGGTTTTGATGCCCACCTGGGACCCGTTGACATTGCCTTCCTGCAAACCTTGCGCGAATTCCGGGAGAACGAGAATCCGCCTGCTGACGACTTCGACCAACTCTTTCCTTTGGGACGTCCGCCAGCGGAATACATTCATGACGAAGCCCCTGACTCCAAGCTCTCAGAATCAACCTTCACGATCAACCTGCCCCCTTCAGGCGGTTTTGTCTCTTCAGCCAGCTACACAATCGGCAAACGTGAGAACCAATCGAATCTGGCGAATAGTCAGCGCAAAGACCCTGAAACCGATTACCAGAAACTGGCAGCCGATGCCACCTACACGCCGGGAGAGCACTGGACGGTTAATTTCCGTTACAGGATGCTTGACCTCGACAACGACAGCCCGTCCACGCTCACGTCAAATGGACTTGCCTTCAATAATTTCGGCAATCCGATACCTGTCCGTCAAAGCATCGATATCGATCGCAACAATTATGCGGCGTTCGTTTCCTACCGGCCGACACACCGTCTGACATTAAAGGGCGAGTACGAGTACGAAGATATCGAAAGAGATCAGACTGGTACTGGTCAGCACAATTCCTTTGCCAGCATTTCCAACCCGAACTGGGCCGTACCAGAGGACGAAGAGATCAACCGACTTCGACTGACCTTTTTCTCCCGTCTGCTCGAGAAATCCGCACTCAAATTAAACGGCTGGTACGAATACACAAAGATCGACAACCCGGCCTATGGCACCAGCTTGAGTGACAGCAACGAGTTCTTTTTCAGTGCGAGCTACAAGCCTTCCGCACTTTGGGGGGCGACTGGCAGCATTGATGTCCTGCGCGGCGAAAACGATGACTATACTGCAGTCCAGTTTGACAACGAACCGGTTCCCTATGACCTTGACCGTGATGAGGAGCGCGAGAACCTGGCCCTCGGCTTCTGGCTTATTCCGAACGACATCTTCTCTGCCGACCTCAATTACGGTTGGCTACACTCCAAGATAGACCAGGATGTCCTCTTCGGCAGCGAACCAGCCGACTTCACCATTCTGGATAACAATGCAGATTTTGAACAGCGGGTCCACACCCTCTCCGCTGGCATCAACCTGCGTGTCATGGAGAATGTGAGCTGTCGCCTGGAAGGCTACCATATTCGCTCTCACGCAGAGTTCTCGCCAGATTTCGAATCAAGAGACATTGACTACGATGGCGATATTCTGCTGGCCAGTCCTGACGAATTGCAAGATATCAGTGAAGTGGACATCCGCCAGAACGGCTTCAAAACCCGCATCCGTTGGCAACTCTCCAAGATATTGACTGCTGGAATTGAATACACCTTTGACGATTACGACGACCGCAACTCCAATACGTTTGATGGCTCAGTGCAGACGTTCCTCGCCAATCTCACCGGAGTTTTCTGAGCGACGCAGTTCTACTGGAAACGCTAGCGCAACGCATGTAGTATGTTGAAGACGCTTACTTTCACTATAATCACATTCTATCTGGGATAAACATATGTTAAGCATGAAGTTACGTGGGAAGCTCATTCTTGTCCTGCTGCTGGTTGCAGTTGTTCCTCTGCTGGTCAGCCTGATTTTCCTTTCCAGTTTCACCAAAGATCAGATCCGCAGCAGCATGGTCCAGTTCGCCGAGAAATCAAGCAATTTCGTTGAACGCAGCACAGCCAGCAGCCAGCAAGAGTTGTCAAACTACTTACAGCTTTTGAGCAGCTCTTCTGACATGGTCAATGCCCTTTACTATGCATCTCTGACTCAGGACGTTGAGCAGTTACATGCGTTAGTCGACACAGTTCATAATCAGTACGACATGGACATTCTGGAAGTCCTTGGTGCCGATGGCACATCAGTCTTAAGAGTTCATGGCGAAGAGTTGGCTCTGCCCGAAGAACCAGAGACCGACCACCCTCTTCTGGTTGCTGCACAGCAAACAGGAGAAACACAGGCTGGCCTTTCGAGTTACCTTGGCCAGCTGACAATTCTCGTTGCCACGCCGGT
Organism: Desulfuromonadales bacterium; assembly: GCA_030640215.1. Classification (GTDB taxonomy): domain Bacteria; phylum Desulfobacterota; class Desulfuromonadia; order Desulfuromonadales; family BM103; genus M0040. The sequence goes on along the minus strand of DAOWJU010000090.1, from coordinate 2,400 downwards.
AAGGCTTCAGGAAAACATCGTTGGCTTCCTGGTTGGTGCCTACCTGCTGGATGACGGATTTGCCAGCCGCGTCAAAAAGATAGGAGGCGTTGAAGTTGCCTTTCTAGGGAAGCGGGGTGTCGTTGGAGCTTCGCATCCCGATCTCCGAGACATAAATCTGAGCAAGCAAACAGATGAAATTCTACTTGGCGACAAACCATATTTACCGATCATACGCGATCTATCCGGGACCAATTTCAAGCTCGTGATAGCGCAGGATCTCAACAGCGCATTAGAGGCACAGCAATCGTTACGCAACTTAATGATCCTTCTGGTAGCATTTGTCGTCGCAATTGTGCTGGCTGCGGCCCTGCTTTTCTCCCGTGCGCTCACCCGCCCCCTGCTTGAAGTTGTCAGCAACCTCAAGGAGATCTCGCAAGGAGAGGCAGACCTCACCCGGACCCTGACAATCAGCAGCAACGATGAAGTTGGTGAACTGGCGGGAAATTTCAACGGCTTCGTAGCACGTTTACGCGAGATGGTCCTGCGCATCCGGACTGCATCTGGCGACATCGTTACCGCCACGGAAAAGATTCGTCGCACTTCACAGGATGTCAATGATGGTACAACCAAGCAGGCTGAGGCTCTGGAAGACTCCTTTCAGGCAATCCAGGGGATTGATGAATCAACCATCGAGGTCGGCAACAGCATCAGTGCTCTACTTGAAGCCGTCGAGATTTCATCATCAGCGACCTTGGAATTAGGAGCCACCATTGAGGAGATTGTTTCCCAGGTTGACCGACTCTTCAGCACGATTGAAGAAGTCACCAGTTCGATCACCGAGATGTCGGCATCCAGTCAGCAAGTTGCCGACAATCTGGACAACCTCTCCGCATCGACGGAAGTCACGGCATCATCGATTACCGAGATGGATGCCTCGATCAAGGAAGTCGAAGAGACCGCACAGCACACCAACAAACTTTCTGAGCAAGCTAACCGCGACGCAGAAATTGGCAAAACCACAGTGGCTGAAACAATTGCTGGTATCCAGGCCATCCGCGAGTCAGTCGAAGATGCCAGTCGGACCATCGAGGATCTGGGTAAGCAGTCTGGTGAGATTGGTACCATTCTGACCGTTATTGATGATGTTGCCGACCAGACCCGTCTGCTCTCACTGAATGCATCGATCATTGCTGCGCAAGCCGGGGAACACGGCAAAGGCTTCGCGGTAGTTGCCGATGAGATCCGTGAACTAGCCGAGCGCACGGCCACGTCAACCCAGGAGATAGCATCCATTATCAGGCGTCTACAATCTGGAACAACAGAGGCAGTCAAGGCGATGCAGATCGGCAGCGAGCGGGTTCGCGAGGAAGCGGAGCGCTCCAAAGTTGCCGAAGAAGCGCTGGAGAAGATAACCAACAGCTCCCTGCGCTCAGCCGAGCAGGTCAAAAGCATCGTGCGGGCCACTCAGGAGCAGTCACGCGGCAGCCGGCAGATCACCGAGGCGGTCAATCAGGTTGCGAGCATGCTGCAGCAGATCTCATCTGCCGTGAAACAGCAGTCAGATGGCATCCAGCAACAGGCACGAGCCACCGAAGCGATGAAGGACATTTCCTCTCAGGTTAAGCTGAGTACGGGCGAGCAAGCCAAGGGCAGCCATCAAATCAGTGCAAGCATGGAAAACATTCGCAATATGATGCAGCAAATCGACCAGGCCTCAAAAGATCAGTCAACACGCAGCCAACAGGTTGTTGAGGCTGTTTCTGCTGTCCGTAAGATCGCGGAGAGTAATGCTACCCGTACTGCCGAACTGGACAAGGTCGTTGACACTCTGGCAGAGCAAGCCGGGGTTCTGGAGAAAGAAATCGGTTCTTTCAAGTCCTGATAAAGGCTGACCAAGGTGAGTGGCAGGTGGATTCAGGATCGCAAACAGTTTGACAATACAGACACTTTTCGTTAGAGTTTCGTCAACATAGCAACACGTCTTTATCAAGAGTGGTGGAGGGACCGGCCCTTTGAAGCCACAGCAACCGATTCACCAAAGCAATAGCTACGGTGGATGCCAGGTGCTAAATCCAACTCACTGGCAAAAGCACGTCAGCGGGGAAGATGAGGACGGAGCCCGCGATACCAACTCTTAAATGTATCCGCTGGCCCCTTCTCATTCTTCGGGAAGGGGCCTTTGTTGTTTTTACGGGAGCTGTTTTTGCGGAAGCGGGTCATAAGATGAGTGAACTGGACATCGTCAAAACGGAACATGTCAAATTCAAGGTTGAGCTACGGCTGGAAAGCGGCCGTTTGCTCGGTCCGTTGACGATCGCCTATGAAACCTATGGCGAGCTGAACAGTGACAAGAGCAACGCCATCCTGGTCGCTCATGCCTGGACCGGAGATGCCCACGCTGCCGGACGGCATGACGCT
>DAOWJU010000094.1 GCA_030640215.1 Desulfuromonadales bacterium | reverse complement strand
TAAGCGAGACTGAAGTGGAGGAGTTGGTGGCCAAGGCGATTGCCGAGAGTGGTGCCAGTTCCATGAAAGATATGGGAGCGGTCATGAAGCTGATTACTCCTCAAACGACCGGTCGTGCCGAGGGCAAGCTGGTCAGCACTCTGGTTCGCAAACATCTGATGGGATAGGTGAAAAGGAGCTGATTCAATCATGAACGGCATCGATATTGCCATCCTTGTTATCCTCTGCGGCTTTTTGCTGAAGGGATTGCTACGCGGCCTGCTCAAGGAAGTCTGTTCTTTGGCAGGCTTTTTTATCAGTGCGTTTCTGGCCTTTCGCTATCATGGCCCCTTGGCAGATGCGCTCCTGAACCAGGTTGACCTGCCCACTCAGATTGCTGTAGCCATCACCTTTACGGTGCTTTTTCTGGCCACCATGACCTTTTTTCTGGTCCTTGGTTTTCTTTTGTCACGTTTTGTCAAACTGCTTTTCCTGGGCGGCTTCAATCGTCTGATCGGTGGACTCTTCGGTTTATTGCAAGGTGTCCTGCTGCTGGCGGTGGTGGTCTTTGCCCTCTCTTTGCAACCTCTTCCCTGGGGGATGGACAAGGTGATGAAAGAGGCCTACCTGGCGCCACCTTTTGTTGACCTGGGTGAAGCGGTTTTGGAGGGGAGCCAGCGTGTTCTGAGATGATGGTAGAGAATCTGACCCCTTCACAGCAAGCAACAGCGGACAGCCTGGTTCAGCTTGAATTTGCCAAAGTTGTCGATCTGGTTATCGGCAAGACTCAAACCCCTTACGGTCGTGCCCTGGCGGCGGCGCTTACGCCTCTTTATCAACGCAGCCTGATTGAGGAAGCTCTGCTGGAGGCCGCAGAGGCCGGGCAGCTGCTGCAGAAGAGCGGGCCGCTGCCGCTTGGTTCCGGCATTGATCTGTTGCCACACCTGGCCCGATTGCAGACCGAAGGTCTCAGGCTGGATCCTGAAGTGCTACGTGATGTACAGGCGGCGCTTGAGGCTGCTGCGGTCTGTCGTCAACAGCTGCTGAACAGTGACGTTTGTCCCTCGCTGCAACCCTTTGCCCGGCAGCTGACCGCACTGCCGGAGCTGGCCGCAGAGATCCGCCGCGCTATCGGTCCACGTGCGGAAATTCTTGACTCGGCGTCCTTTGAGCTGGCCGACCTGCGCAACAACCTCAAAAATGAACGCAACCGGGTCAAACGTCAGCTAGATCGCTTGTTGCAGGATGAAAAACTTCAGGGCGTTTTTCAGGAATCCCTGATCACAGATCGCAACGGTCGCTACGTTGTGCCGGTGCGTGCTGATCATAGTGGTCGCCTGAAAGGTTTTGTCCATGACGTCTCTGCCAGTGGTCAGACTCTTTACGTCGAGCCGGCGGTTACCCTGGAAAGTAACAATCGCGCGCAGACGCTGGTGTACCAAATTAAACGTGAAGAGGAGCGGATCCTGGCACGATTGACTGCTGGTGTGCGTAAAGAACGGCAGCCGCTGGCTGACAATCAGGCGGTTCTGGCCAGGCTTGATCTGCGCCAGGCGATTGCCCGTCTGACCGTCGACCTGAATGGAACCGTTCCCGAACTGGCAACAGAACCATCGCTTGCCCTGCGCGATGCCCGTCATCCTTTACTGGTTGTGGCAGAAAAGTGCAAGGAAGACGCTCCAAAGGTGGTGCCTATTGATCTGCGCCTGCCGGAAAAGTGTCATACCCTGATTATCAGCGGGCCGAACACTGGTGGCAAAACCGTAACGCTGAAGACGGCCGGACTGCTGGTGCTGATGGTGCGCGCAGGCCTACCGATTCCCTGTGCACCGGGAAGCCGACTTTTCCCCTTCGCTCCGGTGATGGCGGATATTGGTGATGAACAGAGTATTGAGCAGAGCCTTTCCACCTTTTCCGGGCATTTGCTGCGTTTACGCAATATCCTCGAACGGGCTGATCACGAAACTCTGGTCTTGATGGACGAACTGGGCACCGGTACCGATCCTGGCGAGGGCTCGGCACTGGCGCTGGCTGCTGTTGACAGTTTACGTGATGCTGGCGCGCGGATCATGGCGACGACACACCTGCATGTTGTCAAAGGCTATGCGCAACTTGAAGAACAGGTAGAAAATGCTGCAGTAGAATTTGATACGGAAAATTTGCAGCCGACCTATCGGTTGCATTATGGCATCCCCGGTGCCAGTCATGCATTCACAATCGCCCGGCGGCTCAACCTGCCGGACAAAGTCTTGACCGCTGCCGAAGGCTATCTGGGCCAGGACGAACGCGAGGGTGTGGCGATCATTGAACGACTACAAACCTTGCGAGCGACTCTGGATGACGAGTTACGAACGACCCAGAGGTTGCGTTCTGCTGCGGAGGAAGAGCAGCGACGTATTCATCGTGAAGGTGAGAAGTTGGAGGCCCGGCGGCAGACGATTCTCGATGAGGCGCGCCAGCAAGGCGGTCAGATGCTCGCTGATGCGGAAAAGAAGCTGCAGGAAATTTTTCGTCAAGTCCCGGAAGGGTCGGTTCAGCCCAAGCAACGCGCGGCACTGACCAGTGCGGTCAGATCGCTACGCGAAACCTTGCCCGAGCCGTTGCCGCAGGGGCCGGAACAGATCCCGGAAGAGATTGCCGTCAGGGAACTGCTCTACGTGCCGGTGCTGGGGGTTGAAGCGGAAGTCATCCGCGTCGATGGTGACCGCATTGAACTGCTGGCTGGCGGCAAGAAGTTGCGTCAAACCCGCTTAACACTGCGCCAGTTCCAGCCACGTCGTTATGCCAAGCAGCAGAAACAAGCACCACGGATTCGTGACCGTGTCGAACGAAATGCTTTTCAACCGCGCTTGGTTCTGGTCGGTAAACGGGTGGATGATGCTCAAAGCCTGCTTGGTCGATTTCTTGATGAGGCGCTACTCCATGGCGAGCTGAAGCTGGAGATTGTGCACGGTGCCGGACAGGGCATCCTGCGTAAGGCTGTGCGTGAGTTTCTTGCCGAGCACAGAGAGGTTTCTCTTTTTCAGGCTGCTGGAGTAGAGCAGGGTGGTGATAACGTGACACTTGTGGAGTTGCGACACTGATGGGACGTATAGCAGAAGAAAAAATTGACGAGATCCGTAACCGCACAGATATTGTCGAGTTCGTCTCCAGCTATCTGCCTCTCAAGCATTCCGGAGTTAATCATCAGGGCCTTTGCCCTTTTCATCAGGAAAAGACCCCCTCGTTCAACGTTAATTCAGCACGACAAATTTTTCACTGCTTCGGTTGCGGAGTTGGTGGCAATGTCTTTTCTTTCCTGATGCGCATGGAGGGCTTGAGCTTTCCGGATGCCGTCAGGCGACTTGGCGAAAAAATCGGTGTGGAGGTTGAGGAAGAAGCGGTCTCCCCTGACGAGATCCGTCGTCGCGAAGAGCGGGAACGGATCATGCGCATCAATGCAGTTGCCGGGGGCTTCTACCATCAGCTACTGCTGGAAGATGAAGCTGGCGTGCTCGGTCGTCGCTACCTGCGGCAACGCGGTTATGAGGGTGACACCGTACGTGCTTTTCAGCTCGGTTTTGCGCCGGAAGGTTGGGAAACTCTGGCAAAACATCTGGCGGAGAAAGGTTTTTCCTCTGCTGACGTTCAGAAGGCGGGGTTGGTTCGTCCCGGCAAGCAAGACCGGGGGCATTATGACTTGTTTCGTAATCGCCTGCTTTTCCCGATCCAGGATTTGCAAGGCCAGATGGTGGCTTTCGGCGGGCGTGTTCTCGATGACAGTCTGCCCAAATATATCAACTCTCCAGAGACTGCGGTTTACCATAAGGGCCAGACTCTTTATGGCCTTTTCCAGGCGCGTGATGCCATGCGTCACAGCGGCGAAGCGTTGGTTGTTGAAGGTTACTTTGATGTGCTGGCCTTACACCGCGCGGGCTTCGCTGGTGCTGTGGCCACTTGTGGCACGGCTTTGACTGCTGATCATGCTCGACTGCTCAAGCGCTACGCCGACAAGATCCTGTTGATTTTCGATGCAGATGCTGCCGGGCGAAAGGCCACGTTTCGTGCCATGGATGCACTGTTGCCAGTCGGTCTGAACGTCAGTGTGGTTGCCATGCCTGTCGGGGAGGACCCGGATTCCTTAATCAAGGCAGAAGGTGAGGATGGTTTTCGCAAGTGCCTGGATGCTGCGCGTCCGGTTCTGGAAGTTTTTATCGAGGACCAGTTGCGCGTCAATGACCAGAGCGTCGAGGGACGTGCGCGAGCTGCTGAGCAAGCTCTCGAGCGGATTCGTCGTTTGCCTGGCGATCTGGAACGCAGTCTTTACCTGCAGAGACTTGCGGACTTGACCAAACTTGATCTTGAGTTGTTGAAGTCGAAAGTCAGTGGCGGCAGTCTTGTTCAACCTCAGTTCCGCCGGCCCACAGCCCAATCTTCTCCAGCCCTGCGTCCCTTGACCGAGACAGGACAAACCCAGAAATACCTGTTACGCTTGATGTTGATGGATGATCAACAGCGTTGTCGCGTCCGTGAAGAGGGAACTGAGGGGCTTTTCCGCGATGATCTTTTCCGTGGCCTGGCTGACTATCTGCTTGGTTGTGAAGATGAGGATGGCTGCTTGCCGGACGATCTGTTCGATGCTGCGCTCGACGAAGCTCAACAGTCACTTCTGGCCAGTCTGAAGTTTCAGGAAGACCGGGAGTGGGCTGACAACCCTGAAAAGATCCTCAGTGATTGCCGTAGGGCCGTCAGTAATTATCTCTTGAAGCAGCGCTTGAAAGAGGTTGGGCGACTCGAAGAGGAAGCGCGGAGCAGTAACGACGAAGCTGCTTTGACGCAATATTTGCGAGAACGCATAGAAATTAACCAGAAACTCAAAAAAAAGCTTTGAAAAATAGATGCTTGTCCATATAATACAAAGCTTGTCTAAAAAATGCTTGTCCTTGGTTTGAACAGGGCTCCTTGAGGGGAACATAGATGGCTAAAAAGACCAGTATCGAAGAAGTCCAACAGTTGATAGACCTCGGCAAGGAGAAAGGTTTTCTCACCTATGAAGAGGTGAACGATATCCTGCCTGCCGATATGGTTTCTTCTGAACAGATTGAAGATGTCATGAGCATGTTTGGTGAAATGGATATCGAAGTGGTTGATTCTGAGCAAAAAGCCACAGTCACCAAGGAAAAACAGAGCGAATCCTCCAGCAGTGACGATAGCGAGGACGAACCGGAATTTGACACAGACGTTATGGGTCGAACCAGTGATCCTGTGCGCATGTATCTGCGCGAGATGGGTCAAGTCTCTCTGCTGACCCGCGAGGGCGAGGTTGAAATCGCCAAGCGGATTGAAAAGGGTGAGGCTCTGGTTGCGCAGGTGATCGTCAAAACTCCGATCGCTTTTATGGAAGTAGTCAATCTTGGTGAACGGCATCTGAAGGGCCAGATCAGTGTTGCCGAGATTACCAAGGATTATGATGAAGAAGAGGGCGCAGAAGCGGAAGAGAAGCAGCGCGAACGGGTCGTCGGCCTGATTGGCGAGCTCAAGATTCGTTACGAGCGTTTCATGGCCCTGCGTGATGAAGCCGCAGGCGCAACCAAGACCGCTCGCAAACCCCTTGATAAAGAGATTGAAACACTCACCGTAGAAATGGGCGACCTGATGAATCAGGTTCGTCTCAAAGATTACCAGATCGCCAAGATTGTTGATCGCCTCAAGGAGTTGGCCAGGCAGGTCAAGAAGGCCAAGGAAGAAGTCCGGGCCTGTGAAGAAGCTCTTGGCCGCCCTTATGCCGAGATCAGTAAAATGTTGCGGCGGATGCGCAAGAGTGAAAAAGATGCTCGTGCTGTGGCTGAGGAACTCGACCGTCCAATGGACACCTTGTTGGTTGTCGAAAAGCGCTTGAAGGGTACGGATCGGAAATTCCTTCGGGTTGAAGAGGAATCCGGTTTCGCTCCTGAAGAGCTGCTCGAGTCTCTGAAGGCCGTCAATAAAGGCGAGTGGCGGGCCAAACAGGCCAAGACCGAGCTGGTCGAAGCCAACTTGCGCCTGGTGGTTTCTATCGCCAAGAAATACACCAACCGTGGTCTGCAATTTCTCGATCTGATTCAAGAAGGTAATATCGGCCTCATGAAGGCTGTTGATAAATTTGAGTATCAGCGCGGCTACAAGTTTTCAACTTATGCGACCTGGTGGATTCGCCAAGCCATTACTCGCGCGATTGCTGATCAGGCTCGCACCATCCGTATCCCGGTGCACATGATCGAAACGATCAATAAACTGATCCGTACCAGCCGCCAGCTGGTTCAGGAGATCGGGCGAGAGCCAGTACCTGAAGAGATCGCCGAGCGTATGGAACTGCCGCTTGAGAAAGTGCGTCGGGTTCTGAAAATTGCCAAGGAACCGATCAGCCTGGAAACTCCGATCGGCGAAGAGGAAGATTCTTCGCTGGGTGATTTCATTGAAGATAAAGGGGCTGTTTCACCACTTGAGGCTGTCATCAAGGGCAACTTGTCCGATCAGACCGCTAAGGTGCTGGCAACCTTGACCCCTCGTGAAGAACGAGTTCTGCGCATGCGCTTTGGGATTGGTGAGAAATCGGACCACACCCTTGAAGAGGTCGGTCAGGACTTTGCCGTTACCCGTGAGCGTATCCGCCAGATTGAAGCCAAGGCGTTACGTAAATTGCGTCACCCGAGTCGGGCCAAACGGTTGAAGAGTTTTATGGAAACCAACAGTAATAACTAGTTTCCAAATCAGAAACGGGTACTAACTTAGGTCATTTCCGGATGGGAACTCACTTGTTGTGATTTCGTCCATGGAAGAGGTCAGGCACTGGAAAGTGATTGACAGAGAAGATAGCGCAACATACACTTTTACCTTGAACTTTAGCGGGCCCATAGCTCAGTTGGAAGAGCCACCGGCTCATAACCGGTCGGTCCCAGGTTCGAACCCTGGTGGGCCCACCACCCGCCAGAAAGCCATGATTGAAATGTATTGGTTCACATAGATCTTCAGAGTTAAAGAGAGTGCAGCCAAAAACCAGGCTGCACTCTTTTTACATCAGGGCCCCCTGCAAAGCAGGTCGTTTCCCTTGGTAAGAATAGAGAGAAAGCCTGGCAAGGCAGATAGGAATCTCTCAGTAAAACAGACTGGAAAAAATGGCAAAACAGAAGCAACGCATACAGGATTTAGTCGGCTTGGTTCATAAACTTTATGCTCCGGAATTGGCCGCAGATTGGGATAATGTTGGCCTGCAGGTCGGTGACCCCAGCACTCCACTGGAGAGAGTTATGGTCGCACTCGATCCCGGTCTTGCTGCCGTTCAGGCAGCACGGGACGCTGGCGCCCAGGCTCTGGTCACCCACCATCCCCTGATTTTCCACCCAATCAAACGCCTGACACCAGAAGATGCCGTTGGCAAGGTTCTCTGGATGGCGGCACGTGATGGTGTGGCAATCATCAGCGCGCATACTAATCTGGATTGTGCTATTGATGGTCTTAATAGCTGGCTGGCCGAGCGACTTGGTGTGCAGCAGAATCTTCCCCTGCAGCCGGTTGTTGGCGACTATCTCAAGCTGGTTGTATTTGTTCCACTAGAACATGAGCAAAATGTTGCTGAAGCCCTCTTCTCGGCAGGTGCCGGACAGATTGGTGAATACGACGAATGCTCTTTTCGCAGCCGTGGCGAAGGGACTTTCCGGCCTGGTCAAGGGACCAACCCCTTCATCGGCGTGGTCGGTCAAAGAGAACAGCTCGAAGAAGTCCGTCTCGAAACGATTATTGCTAAGCGCAAGTTGGCTCGTGCTCTGGAAAAAATGCACAAGGCCCATCCTTACGAAGAAGTTGCTTACGATCTTGTGCCTTTGCAGAACCAGGTGCCGGGTGCTGGCCTGGGCCGGATCGGTCGATTGGGGCAAGCGACAACCCTTGATAGTTTTGCAGCCAGCGTCAAGAGTGCTCTTGGCTGTGACCATCTCCGTTTGATTGGAGCTGGGGACCGAACTATTCATAAGGTTGCCCTATGTGGTGGAAGTGGTGTCACTCTGCTGCAAACGGCTCATCGTCAGGGGGCTGACGTTCTGGTCACCGGTGATGTTAAGTACCATGATGCACGTCTGGCAGAAGATCTCGGTATTGCACTCATAGATGCCGGGCATTTTGCCACTGAACAACTGATGATTGAGCAGGTAGTGGACTCACTGCGTGAGGCTGCCAGGCAACGTCATTGGGATATTATTTTTGAAGCCTATACCGGAGAAGTGGATCCTTTCCGGTTATACTAGAAGCTCGGCTGCCCAGGCAGTTGATACAAAACAAGATCGTTGATAAGGGAGGCATTTATCGTGCAGAAGCAGTTGCAGTTACTGCGAGATTTGCAGGAAATGGATACCGAGAAGAAGGTTGTTGAGACCGAACGACAGGCAGGGCTCGATGAGCAGCAGATTCTTAAGGCCGAACTTGATCGTCTCCAGCAGATGGTGGACAGTCTGGCTGGCGAGATCAGTGTGCTGGAAGGCGAAAAAGCCGAATTGGTCAGCGCCAAGATTCTGGAACAGGAAAATGTTGAGCGTTCAGAGAGTCGACTTCCCCAGATCAAAACGCAAAAAGAATATGTTGCGGTGCTCAAGGAAGTCGATACGGCCAAGAAACTTTTCAAGGACCTGCAGGCCAACATCGACGCCAAGGACGAGATCCTGCTGTCTCTCAAAGCCGACCAGGAAGAGAAGGATGGTGAGTTGACGACGAACAGTGAGCAGGCTGATGCTCGCTGTGCCGAGGTTGATGCTTCTATGGTTGCCGTGAATAAGAAGCTTGCTCAGATGGAGCGTCAGCGCGGTGCCTTGTTGGAAGAATTGCCGAAAAACCTGCGCAAGCGTTACGAACTTCTGATGTCTCGGCGTGCTGGTTTGGCCATCGTTGAGGCTCGCGGGGGAGCTTGCATGGGTTGTCATATGCATCTGCCGCCGCAGATGTTCAACAGCCTCTATATCGTCAAAGAGATTCAGTCCTGTCCACAATGCAGCCGTCTGCTTTTTGTGGAAGCACCGGACTGATCTTCGACTCTGATAATCTGACGTGGTTGGAGACAACCAGGCGATCGCCGGTCCATGAACTTGGACGGGAGGAAAGTCCGGGCTCCACAGGGCAGGATGGTCCTTAACGGGGACCGGGGGCGACCCCAGGGAAAGTGCCACAGAGAGAAGACCGCCTGTTTTTGTCTCGATGAAAGCGGGTAAGGGTGAAAGGGTGAGGTAAGAGCTCACCAGTGCTGGCGGTGACGTCAGCAGCTCGGTAAACCCCATCCGGAGCAAGGCCAAATAGGGGAGCGTTTAAGGACGGCCCGTCTGAAGCTCCCGGGTCAGGCTGCTTGAGGCCATCGGCAACGGTGGTCCTAGAGGAATGATCGTCGCCGCATAGCAGGTAACTGCTATGCGGAACAGAACCCGGCTTACGGTTCTCTCCAACCACATTTCCTCTTTTATCTGCGGATCTATAATGATGGCACCTGGGCTGATTGCCGGGTGCCGTTGTTTTCTGAACTTATGACCGAACAGTCTGAAATCAACACGCCCGATTGGTCGGAGATCCTGCAAAGAGTTAACC
>DAOWJU010000127.1 GCA_030640215.1 Desulfuromonadales bacterium | reverse complement strand
CCGGCCTTCCAATCTTCCGGAGCGAAGGTTGTGATGGCCTTGTCTCTCTCGGTGGCTGCAGCCCGCATGACTGTGCCAAAGCAATTGGCATCCTGGTGAACAATCCGGGGTCAATCCATGATTATCAGGGTCTGTTCGCTGTTTCAAACATGCTGCCGCCGCTCGTGGCAGTGACCACGACTTCCGGGACAGGTTCAGAGGCAACTTTTGCAACTATAATCAGTGATCACGAACGCCACCAGAAAATGGTTATCGCCGATCCCAAATTGCTGCCGATCGTTGCGGTTAACGATCCGTTAATGACTTGCAGCATGCCGCCACATATAACTGCGGGGACCGGCATGGATGCTCTCACCCATGCAATAGAAGCTTATGTCTCTAATCTCTCCAATCCATACAGCGATGGCCTTGCACTGCAGGCGATTCGCCTGATTTCAGAGAACCTGCCGCGTGCCTATAAAGATGGTTCGGATATGGAGGCCAGGTCGAATATGTGTTATGGCCAATACTGCGCCGGTCTTGCCTTCAATAGTTCCCAGTTGGGAAATACGCATTCCCTCGCTCATGCACTGGGGGCGATTTATAACTTGCCACACGGTGAGTGCAATGCCTTGATGCTGCCGTATGTGATGCGTAAAAACATGCCGGCTGTCAGCAGAAAAATGGCCGAAATTGCACAAATTTTAGGGGCCGACGGTAGTGGGTTAAGCGAAGAGCAATTCGCCGAACAGGCGGTTGTGTTGATTGAACAATTCAATCGTAACTTGGGTCTTGCCAGTTCAATCAAAGAGCTGGCAGGGCGCTATGGCAAACAGCCTGACGCTGCTGATATACAGGCCATGGTCGAACATGCTGTTCAGGACCCCTGTAATAAACCAAACCCGGTTCCTTTTTCTGCGGAAGATTATCGGACTATTTTTGAAAAGGCCTGGAAAGCTTAGAGGTGTTGTCCATGGCTCCGGGGTGAATAGTGAAGTCCTGGGGCTGAACATTAAAGAGTTTCACTCGTGACATTGCACACCGTTCAGTGGCCAGTTAAAGGAGTAGCAAATGAGAAAACTGATACCATTATTGTTGTTGATATCCGTCTGCGGTGTACTGCCGTCTCTTGCAGCAGAAAAGTCGGCGAGCCAACACACCAAAGAATTCCAGCAGCAGATTCGTTCGTCTCTGCCATTTGACGATGTGAAAGACTTTGAACTGTCCGAACAAGGTCTTCTTAAGCGACCTGAAAATCTTGAAATCAAAAATGCCAAAGGTCAGGTTGTCTGGGAGCTTGGTGGTTACGATTTTCTGATGCAAGGCAAGGATTACGACACTATCCACCCCAGTCTGCAACGTCAGGCGATGCTGAACATGGAGTACGGTCTCTACCAGGTAACCGATGGCATCTACCAGGTGCGTGGTTATGACCTGGCCAACATGACCCTCATCAAGGGCAATACCGGCTGGATTCTTATGGATGTCCTGACTGTTCCGGAAACCGCTAGGGCGGCATTGGAACTGGTCAAGCAGGAATTGGGCGATTATCCGGTTAAAGCGGTCATCTACAGCCATGCCCATGCGGACCATTTTGGTGGTGTTCGTGGTGTGGTCTCTCAGCAGCAGGTTGACAATGGTGAGGTCGAGATCATTGCTCCACGTGGTTTCGTTGAGGCTGCCCTCAAGGAGAATATTCTGGCCGGCAACGCCATGACCCGGCGGGTCACATACCAGTATGGCAATGCCCTCCCCAAAGGGCCGACCGGACAAGTCGATGCTGCAATCGGCAAGGGAGTTGCCAAGGGTATGCTCAGCTTTATTCCTCCCACCCGAGTCATCGAAGGTGATCTGGAGACCATTGAGGTCGATGGCATCCAAATGGTGATGCAGAACACACCGGGGACTGAGTCGCCGGCGGAGATGAACACCTACCTGCCGCAGTTCAAGGCCTTGTGGATGGCGGAGAATGTTATCGGCACCTTTCACAATGTTTATACCCTGCGTGGTGCGGTGACCCGCGATGCCTTGGCCTGGAGTAAGTACATCAACATCGCGCTCCATACCCTGGCCAAGGACGCGGAAGTGATGTTCGCTGCTCACTCCTGGCCGCACTGGGGAAACGCTGAGCTGATCGAGGTGCTGGAAAATCAGCGTGACATGTACGGCTATATCCACGACCAGGCACTCTATCTGGCCAACCAAGGGGTGACGATCAACGAGATACACAATGAGCTGAGCGTCCCTGATGAGCTGTCCCATCAGTGGTACAATCGGGGTTACCACGGCTCCTACAGCCACAACGTACGTGCCGTTGTTAACCGTTACCTCGGCTATTTCGACATGGTCCCGGCTACTCTCAACAAGCTCAGCCCGGTTGATTCCGGGCCGAAATATGTCGCCTACATGGGCGGAGCGGAGAAACTGCTGACAAAGGCGAGAAAAGCCTTTGATGATGGAGAGTATCGCTGGGTTGCTGAGGTTGTTAACCACCTGGTCTTCGCCGACCCGGACAATCGTGCTGCCAAGGCACTCCTTGCCGATACTTACGAGCAACTCGGCTATCAATCGGAGAGTGCCGGCTGGCGCAATACCTACCTGCAAGGAGCCTGGGAGCTGCGCAATGGGGTCGATTCCGGAGCGGTCGCGACCACCGCCGGTCCGGACTTTATCTCGGCGATGGAAACAGGTTTGCTGTTCGATTATCTCGGGGTGCGTCTGATCGCGAAGAAGGCCGAAGGACTCGATTTTTCCATCAATATAGTCTTTACGGACCGTGACGAAAAATTCCTGCTTGAAATGAAGAATTCCCACCTCAACAATATCGCCGGGATTCAGAGTGAAACTGCTGATCTCACTGTGACTATGAACCGCTCCGACCTGATGCTGTTACTCATGAAACGGGTTGCTTTCAAAGACCTGTTAGAATCCGGTAAACTGAAAATGGAAGGGCAGGGGGCGCTGTTCGGCCAGTTGTTGTCGATGTTGGATCAGTTCGAATTCTGGTTTGATATAGTGACTCCTTGATATGAAAGTGAACAACGAAAACATGAATATGCTGCCGATTATTCAGGAGGTTTTTGAGAAAAAAATCGCCTTTAATCAAGTCCTTGGGCTGAAGGTCGAGTCTTTTGATCATGACAGCCCGAAGATCAGCTTCGAAATGCGGGAAGAACTGGTAGGCAACTACCAACGGGGGATGTTGCACGGCGGGGTGATTTCTACCGTGATCGATGTTACCGGTGGTCTGGTCGCCTTTATGGGCGTGCAGCAACGGATGGGCGATGTCCCTATTAAGGAAAAGCTGGAGGTCTTCGGCTGCCTCAGCACCATCGACCTGCGTGTCGATTATTTGCGGCCCGGTTTTGGTGCTCGCTTTATTGCCACCGGTTCTCTGCTGCGAATCGGTAAAAAAGTGGCGGTTACGCGGATTGAGCTCCACAACGAAAAAGACAATCTTATCGCCGTTGGTACCGGAGCCTACGTCATCGCTTAAATAGCTGCCCGGCGTCAAGGCGTTTATCTTCTGCCCTCCAAATTCATAAAGGAGTACCCCTATGCTCAATCTTGCCTCTGCCTTTGATTACAGTGCCAAGCAATATCCCGAAAAGACCGCTGTAGTCTGTGGCACAACCCGGCTCAGTTATGCTCAACTGGATGAGTCTGTCAACCGGATCGCTAACGGCCTGGTAGCCGCCGGAATCGGCAAGGGAGACAATGTTGCACTAAGCTGTCCTAACCTGCCTTATTTCCCAATGGTTTATTACGCCATCCTCAAGGTCGGGGCGACGGTGGTGCCGCTCAATGTTCTGTCGACTGACAGGGAGATCGCCTATTATCTCAACGACAGTCAGGCCAAGGCCTATTTCTGTTTTGAAGGCACTCCGCAACTGCCAATGGCCGAGGAAGGCTTTAAGGGCTATCAGGGGGCAGATGCCTGCGAGCACTTCTGGGTGATGACGGCCGACCCTGTGAATCCTTCACCTATCGCGGGAACGAGCAGCCTGGGCAAGATGATGGCAGAACAGTCTGCCGATTTTGATATTGCCTGTACAAATTCAGATGTCACCGCCGTAATTCTCTATACTTCAGGAACCACCGGTACTTCCAAAGGGGCGGAACTTTCCCACTCCAATATGACAATGAATGCCATCATTACGCGCGAGTGCTTCGCTTTACAGCATGACGACGTGCATATTGTTACCCTGCCGTTGTTCCATTCCTTCGGCCAGACCTGCCAGATGAATGCCGGATTTTCACTAGGCAATACCCTGGTCTTCATCCCGCGTTTTTCTGCCGAGGCGGTCTTTGAGGCTTTGCACAGTGAAGGTGGAACTATCTTTGTCGGTGTGCCGACCATGTACTGGGCGCTGCTCACCTATGAAGATACGGAGGGGCGTTTCGATATGGAGGGGATAACCGAACGGTTGCGTCTCGGGGCTTCCGGCGGATCCGCTTTGCCCCTGGAAATCATTCACGGCATTGAAGAGAAATACCGGATCCCCATCCTCGAAGGCTATGGGCTCTCAGAAACCTGTCCGGTTGCGACCTTTAATCAGTTGTCCAGAGAACGTAAACCTGGTTCCGTCGGTACACCGATCTGGGGCATAGAGGTTCACGTAGTCGATACTGATAACAACAGACTTCCGACTGGTAAAGTAGGCGAGGTGATTATCCGTGGTCATAATATTATGAAGGGTTATTACGGCAAGCCGGTAGAGACAAGGGCTGCGCTGAAAGAGGATGGCTGGTTTTATACCGGTGATCTGGGAAGATTGGACGAGGATGGCTATCTCTATATCGTTGACCGGCTCAAGGAAATGATTATCCGTGGTGGTTTCAACGTCTATCCACGAGAGGTTGAAGAGGTGCTGATGACCCACCCGGCCGTTTCATTGGTCGCGGTACTGGGGGTGCCTCATGATCAGCATGGCGAGGAGGTCAAGGCCTATGTTGTGCTCAAACAGGGAGCCAGCCTTGATGAGCAGGAACTGATTGCCTGGAGCAAGGAGCAGATGGCGTCATTCAAGTATCCCCGGATCGTCGAGTTTCGAGAGTCGCTACCGATGACAGCGACCGGTAAGATCTTGAAGAAGGATCTCAAGGCTGAGTTGACACAGGGTAAAGCCTGAGAACTTTTCAAGAGGGCTGCCCGTAAGGAGAAAAAGATGTTCGATCATCTTCTCAATGATGCGCAAAAAAGTATCCGGGACGAGGTGCGGGATTTCGTCAAGAGTGTGCCTCGCCAGTTGATTCTGGATATGGACGAAGACAAAGTCCAGTTCCCCAAAGAATTTCTGCAGGAAGCCGGACGTCTCAATCTGCTCGGCTGCCGTTACCCGAAGCAGTGGGGGGGCCGGGAGATGGACTGGGTCACCAGCTGCATGTTGCTTGAGGAAGTCGGAATCCTTGGCTACATCTTTGCCTGCGTGTTCGGGGTGGGTGCGGAACTGGTTTGTGACGCCATTGTGCTGCACGGCACTGATGAACAAAAGCAGAAGTACGTTGCTCCTCTCCTCAAAGGCGAGATCTTCGCTGCCGAGTGCCTGACAGAACCACGCGGCGGCTCCGATTTTTTCGGTGCAACCACGCTGGCGCAAGACAAAGGTGACCACTTCCTGCTTAACGGCCAGAAGCGTTTCATCGTTGGTGGTGAAGGGGCTGACTACTTCCTGGTCTACGCCAAAACCGATCCCGATGCGCCCCCGCACAAGGGCATCTCCTGCTTCATTGTCGATCGCGGACCAGGGGTGGAGAGCCCTTACATCTACGGCTTGATGGGCTGTCGTGGTGGTGGCGCAAGTCGTCTGGTGTTCAAGGATGTCAAGGTGCCGAAAGAGAACCTGCTCGGAGAATTCAACGGCGGAGTGGCGATCTTCAACACCATGATGATCCCGGAGCGGCTCGGCACTGCAGCCATGACGATCGGCGCAGCGCGACCGGCACTGGAAGTGGCAACCCGGTATACCAGCCGACGCAAAGCCTTCGGCCAGACCATCAATGAGTTTCAGGGCGTCAGCTTCCAGGTTTCCGAGGCGGCAATGTTGCTCGATGCCTCGCGAGCGATGGCCTACACGACTGCTCGGGCGGTCGATGTCGGTGAAGATCCTGCTTATATCCGGCGCATGGTTTCGGAGACGAAAAAATTTGTCACCGAATCGTGCCAGAAAGTGGCACATAACGCCATGCAGGTGATGGGGGGGATAGGTTACACCAATGTCTTTCCGGTGGAGAGGATATTCCGTGACCTGCGCCTGGCGTCGATCTGGACCGGCACCAACGAGGTCATGTCGATGATCGTTGCTCATGAGTGGTATCGGGAATTTGCCGCTAAGGATGGTTTGGATCTGGCCCGTGATCTGGAAATGGACGCTGCGGAAGCTGAAGCATTGGACGAGAAAATCTACGAATAAATGCCGCCCCAAAGTGAGGTTGCAAGGAGGAACGTTGATACTCGCCAGTAAAGAACAGATAAAAAATTACGGTGACGCGGGCTGTTGGGGGACCCGTACCCTGCTCGATGATTTCAGGCAGAACGTGTCGTCCAGCCCTGAGCATACGGCGCTGGTCGATCCGCTTAACAAAGAAGCACTGGTGGGGCTCGCCCCTGAGCGGG
>DAOWJU010000110.1 GCA_030640215.1 Desulfuromonadales bacterium | reverse complement strand
CTGAGTTCCAGGAGCTGCCCTATATTGGAGAGATTGACCTGTCTCTTAATGGCCTGCCTGAGGAGATTGACGGCGACAAACGCCGGCTACTGGACTCTTTTTTACTGCATTACAAGCGTTTCTCAGTAATCTTTGTCCTTACTTCAACGGGTGATCACTATATCTCACACCCTTTCTCTGTGCAGCGTTCTCTGAAAAAATACAACCTGTTCGACCGCCCTTATATCCAGAAGGCCCGCCAATCAAAAACCAGTGTAATCTCGAATCGATTTGTCGGAGCTGACGGGGTTCCAGCTGTGGCCATGGCGATACCTTTGCTCACAAAAGAGGGTGAAGTCTTCGGCTACCTTGGTGGTGTTTTCCACTTGCGAGACATCCCCAACTTGCTATTGCAGGGAATGCAAGCTGATAGCACCTATTTCCTGGTGGATCGCGCAGGGCAACTCATTGCCAACACCAGAGAAAGGAGTTCTGACAAGTCTCGCCCATCTTTCGACAAACACCCTCTAATCGAATCGTTTTTGCTGAAGAGTAAGAACATTCCTGTTGAGCAAAAGACGAAAAAACACAAGCCCCACTTCAGCAACTATTTTTGTAACATTCACGACACAGAATGCCGAGGCGCTTATGTCATTCTCGATTCAGGTTGGGGCCTCTTCGCAGATAAGTCAGAGACGGCCATCTGGCAGGCAGTGTATCCACAAGTTCGCGATGCAATCGTTATCGTTACCCTGATCCTGGTTGCGTTAGGATGTCTGGCCCTGATGATCGTCAACTTCATTGGTAAACGATTGAAAAAGGCCCAGAAAGAACTCCAAAAAAGCTACGACGGCATGGAAGAACATGTTGCAAAGAGAACTGCACAGCTGGCTACACAGGAGAGACACACCCGTCTGCTACTCGAATCAGTTGCTGAAGCCATTTATGGTATTGATGTTAATGGCCAGTGCACGTTTTGTAACCCGGCATGTGTAGCGATTCTTGGCTACGAATCTGAACAAGCCCTGCTGGGTAAGAATATGCATCAACTGATCCACTATTCTCATCGCGATGGCACAGCATATCCAGCTGAAGAATGTATGATTTACAATGTGTACCTCACAGGCCAGCAGGCACACCTTGAAGACGAGGTGCTCTGGAAAGCCGATGGCAGTAAGGTCGAAGTTGACTTGAGGGCACACCCGATTGTGGAGGAAGGCAATATCATTGGTGCCGTTGTCACCTTCATAGATATAAAAGAACTTAAAATCGCCGCACAAAAATTAAAAGATAGCGAACACCGCTTTCGCAAACTCTTCGAGAATACCGAGATCTCTATTTGGGACGAGGATCTATCTGAAGTTTTCAAGAAGCTGGATGAACTTCGGCTGGATGGCGTGACTGATCTTCGTAGGTATCTGAAAGAAAACAGGCAAGGGACCCTGGAGTTGGTGGCAATGATTAAGGTAACACACGTCAACGACGCGACATTAGGCTTGTTTGGTGCAAGAGATGAGAGAGAAATGCTAAGTCAGATAGAGACAACCTTCGGCCCAAATGCCCTTGAGGTTTTTATTGATGAGCTATGCGCTATTTGGGACAAGAAGAAGGTTTTCCGAGCCGAGGTTGACTTTCAATCACTCGATGGCAGAAAGCTGAAGACAGTCCTTTCGTTTCATATCCCTGAGACAAGTGAAGGCTTCGAAAGTATCCCCGTCAGTATTCTTGATATTACCGAACGCAAGCGGGCAGAAGAGGAGCGAGAAAGGTTGAGTCATGCCATCGAGCAGGCAGATGAAACCTTCGTTGTCACCGACAGTAAAGGAACAATCCAGTACGTCAACTCGGCCTTTGAGAAGGTCACGGGTTACTTGAGCACAGAAGCCATCGGCCAAAACCCGAGGATCCTGAAAAGCGGCCATCAAAACGACGAATTCTACAGGGAGATGTGGGACACACTCACGCGTGGTGAGACCTGTCGCGGCAGGTTCATCAACAAGAAAAAAGACGGTACACTCTATACTGAAGAGGCAACGATTTCGCCAGTACTCGACAGCTCGGGTGTCGCGATTAATTATGTTGCCGTCAAACGTGATATTACCAAAGAGATCGAGCTCGAAGACCAGTTGCGCCAATTTCACAAAATGGAAGCGGTTGGACAACTTGCGGGTGGTGTAGCTCACGATTTCAATAACCTGCTTGCCATTATCAGCGGCAATATAGATATCATTCAATACAAACAAGCTTCTGGAAACCCTTCCAAAGAGAATATTAGTCACATGAAAGAAGCAACCAGTCGGGCAAAAGAGCTTGTTCAGCAAATTCTTACCTTCAGTCGTCAGGAAAAGCATCAGCTAGTGTCGATCAACTTCACTCTTGCTGTTAATGACTCTTTGAAGCTACTACGCTCTACGCTTCCAGCGACGATCGAGATCATGAATACCCTCAACCAAAGTGGGGCTGTTTTTATCAAAGCTGACACGATTCAACTGCAGCAGGTTGTCATCAACCTCTGCGCTAATGCCGTCTCTGCCATGGATGAAAAAGGCTTATTAAGGATCACTCTTAAAAAAATAGAACTTGCAAGTGAGGATTTTCCTGCAGGCACTGGCCGCCCGAGGGGTAAATACGCAAAACTCTCTGTTATCGATACCGGGTCTGGCATGACGAAAGAGACAATGGACAAGATCTTTGACCCTTTCTTCACAACCAAGGCTGTTGGCGTTGGCACCGGCATGGGCTTATCGGTAGTCCACGGCATTGTCGAGCAGCATGGTGGTTTCGTCACCGTAGACAGTATTCTTGGTCAGGGAACATCCTTTAACATCTTTTTCCCCATTGCAAAGCAAGACGCAGCAAAGTTGAAAACAGTGAAGACGGAATCATTACCGACGGGAACCGAGAGAATTCTCTTTGTAGACGACGAGGAATGTATTGCAGAAACGTGTGGCGAACTTCTGGAGTATCAGGGATACAAAGTAACCAGCGTAACGAGCAGTACCAAAGCCCTTGAGCTTTTCATAGCAAACCCGGAGGCGTTTGATCTGGTGTTTACTGACCAGACAATGCCTGAGATATCTGGAGCAGATCTGGCAACCGAGCTACTGAAGATCAGGCCGAACATTCCCATTATCCTCTGTAGCGGATACAGCGCCAAGGTCTCTGAGGTGGATGCTAAGAGGATCGGTATCCGTAAATTCTGTCATAAACCTATAGACATGAAACAACTCGCTATAGTTGCCAGAGCAGTGTTGGATGAGAGTGATAGGCACTATGAAGAAAATTAAGACGCCTATTTGAACAACCGATCAATCAACTCCTTGTACTTTCTTTCGATGATATAGCGACGCTTCTTGAACGTATTAGTCAACTCCTCACCAACCGTAAATTCATGCTTGAGAAAATCAATATTCTGTAACTTCTCGTAAGGCTTGAAACCATTCTTTGCCTGCAAAACCCGGTTGATTTCCTGTTTGACCCGGTCGCGCAAAGCACTGTCTTTATGCAGGTCTTCGGCCTTTTCGTCAGTATGTCCGAAATGCTCGGTCATGAAATCTTTCAGCTTATCCCAATCCGGTACGATCAAGGCGGCCAGGCCTTTACGATCCTGGCCGACCAGAACTGCGTCATTGACAAAGGGTAACTGGCCAATGGCACCTTCAATGCGTGACGGATCGATATTCTCTCCACTGGCGAGGACGATGATTTCCTTGGAACGTCCCGTCAGCAACAGTTCACCTGAGATCGTCATTTTACCCAAATCGCCAGTACGGAAAAAACCATCAGCAGTAAAGGCTTTACGGTTTTCCTCGTCATTATCATCATAACCGTCAAAGACTTGCGGCCCTCGCACCTCAATCTCACCTTCGACACCCGGGACAACCACTTGATCATCACTATCAACAATACGCAGTTCGGTTACATCAATCGGTCGACCCAGAGTCCCGAAAATTTCACTGTTGTAGCCACGTCCGGCGATTGCCGGTGCACATTCGGTCATACCATAGGCATTGGTAATACGAATGCCGATGGCGTCGAGCCAGCTTTCGAGGTAGGCGGGTAAAGTGCCGCCACCGCTCACGGCCATACGTAACCGACCACCAAATTTAGCCTGTAGTGGTGCCAGCTTTTTCTGCGCCAACCAGTATGGAACGGCCAGGAGAATCACCTCTAGCAACGCGATCAGCTTACTGGCACAAGAGGTCAGTGGGCCAACCTGTTTGAACTGAGGCAAGTGCCCACGCAACTTGCGCCGGGCACGGCGAAAACGAATTGAAATTTTCAGCAGCAGCTTGAACATCGCAAAAGCACGACCACCTTTTTCCATAACCGCTGCGGTAACTTTGGTGTAGAGCGATTCCCACAACCTCGGTACCGTTGCCACCAGAGTCGGCTGGTAAGTCACCAGGTCATTGGAGAAAGTCTTCAGGTTTGAGTAGACGATAGCGCTGCCACTCGTCAGGGCAAGCAGCTCAAGTGCGCGTTCGAAAATGTGCCAACTCGGCAGAATGGAAACCCACAAATCCTGTTCAGTGATGCCAATCACCGGCGGCAGCGTTTCGGTGTTGAAGAGAATATTGCGGTGATTCAGCATCACGCCCTTCGGCTTGCCGGTGGTCCCGGAAGTAAAGATGATTGTCACCAGATCCTTCTGGGTAACTTTAGCCACCATACGATCAAAGCGCTTGAAATCGTCGTCACTGAGAATGCGGTCTTTGAGAATGTCGTTGTAGGCGTAGAAACGACTTAAAAGAGTGTGCTTGTCACTACCCTCAATAATGAACAGGGTTTTGACTTCCTTGTGAGTGCTGAGCATCTCCTGATGACGGGCCAGCAACGCATCTGTTTCGACAACCATGAAAGAGCAGCGAGCGTGATTGAGAATGAACTCTAACTCCTGAGTCGGCGTCTCACTGCCGCGCGGCACACTGACTGCGCCGAGCGCCATCAGCGCCAGATCGGTCACGATCCAGGCGTAACGGTTGTCAGAAAGCAGCATGACACGACTACCCTGGCCAATCTTACGTTCCTCAAAAGCCCTGGCCAGAAGAATAACGTCTTCTCGAAGTTTGGCGTAATCAACAGTGAACTCCTGCTTTGCGACTCGGTAGACGAAGGCTGGACGCTCAGGAAACTTCTCGCAGGTCGCCATAATAGCAGCGATCACCGAAGGAGAATGTGGTTGCCAATTGGAGGAGTTTGCCATCCCGGTCTGTCCTGTTGAAGAAGTTGTTTGTTGCACAATCAGCTACGCTTTCCAAGCCTGAGTAACCAGCTCGCCAGAGCTGGCAAGAGGAGCAGCGCTCCGAGCATGTTGAGCAGAAACATGAAGGTCAAGAGGATGCCCATATCCGCTTGAAACTGCAAGGGCGAAAAAATCCAGGTTGCCGTACCTATTGCCAGGGTGATTCCAGTAACCAGAACACCGCTACCGGTGACCTTGAGGGTTTCGTGATAGGCCTGGTAAATCGTCATTCCTTCATTGAGATGCGCTTGAAAGCGACTGTAAATGTAGATGCCATAATCAACGCCAACCCCGACGCCGAGGGCAACGACCGGCAAGGTTGAAACTTTTAGCCCGATCTCCAGTTGCGTCATCAGTGCATAGGCCAGCAGAGAAACCAAGCCAAGCGGCAGAGTTATTGCAAGGGTTGCTCGCAAGGAACGGAAGGTTAACAAACAGAGAACAATGATCGCTGCAAAAACGTAAACGAGAATTGGAAACTGGGCAGCAGAGACTTCTTCATTGGTTGCTGCCATGACTCCGACATTGCCGGTTGCCAGGCGAAACTTAACTTGCTCATTACCATTTTCGGCCTGGTAGGCTTTGATTGTATCGACCACATGGGAGATGGTTTCCGCCTTATGGTCGGCAGTAAAAATCATCACCGGCATGACCGAGCATTTTGCGTTGAGCAGACCACTGCTGGTTGGAATGTATTGGACCGCTTCGACCAGAACCTGACGGTTTCGCGGCAGAACCCGCCATTTGAGCGAACCCTCGCTCCAGCCAGCGTTGATGACCTTGGCGATCCCCGGTAGACTGATGACCGATTGCACACCTTTGGTGTTGGACAACTGCCAGGCAAAGTTGTCGATGTTTTCCATAACAGCGTAGTCGATACAACCATCATCGACCGTTTCGACTATGACGTTAAGCATGTCTACACCGATGGAGAAATGCTCGGTAATCGCCATGCTGTCAAGGTTGTAGCGTGAAGTCGGACGGAGCTCAGGAACGCCCTGATGCAGGTCACCAATCTTGATTTCGCTACCGCGCATAGCACCGAAAACCAGCAAGACAAGGGCAAAGAGGATGAGCGCCGCTGCTGGAAACGGCTTGGCCGTTTTAGAGACCCGCATCCAGAAACGATCCATGCGCTCAATGCTGTCACGCAGACGTCGCTGGTAATCCTTTGGAAAACCAATATACGAGAGCAGGATTGGCAAAAGCATCAGGTTGGTAAAAATGATAGTTGCCACCCCAAGGCTTGCAGTCACCGCCATCTGCTGAATCACCTCAATATCGATCAGCATGATGGTGATGAAGCCGATGGTATCTGAGATCAGAGCGACGCCGCCGGGGACCAGCAGATTGCGGAAACTGGTGCGAGCGGCAGTCAAGGCGTCGTCGCCACTGAATATTGCAGCTCGATTGGCTGTGATCATTTGTACACCGTGACTGACTGCGATGGCGAAAATCAGAAACGGCACCAGAATACCCATCGGATCAATGCCGAAGCCGAGATAAGTGAGCAGGCCAAGCTGCCAGACCACTGCAATCAAGGAGCAGATCAGGGCCATTGCGGTCACCCGGTGCGAACGGGTGAAGAGGTAGACCAGCCCGCCAGAGATGAAGAAGGCAAAGAGGAAAAAGAGCACAATGCGCTTGGCACCGTCGGCAATATCAGAAATCACCTTGGCGTAGCCGATGATATTGACTTCGATCTGGTCATTTTCGATTTTTGCGCGAATGGCTTCAAGCTGATGACCGACATCAATAAGATCGACCTTTTCACCGGTCTGTGGATCAACTTCGATCAAGGTCGCGCTGATGATCGCCGCAGAAAAATCATTGGCCACCAGACGGCCGACAATGCCGGATTTGAGGATGTTCTTACGAACCTGCTCCAGGCCTTCGGTTGAAGGTTGGAAATCAGCCGGGACCACGTTGCCACCAGCGATACCATCCTCAACGACCTCGGTAAAACGCACATTCGGTGTGAAGAGTGAGCTGACTCGGGCACGATCAACCCCGGAGAGGAAGAAAACCTCGTCGGTCGCCTGGCGCAGGGCGTTGAAAAACTCGGCGGTGAACATATTGCCGTCGCGGGCACGCAAGGCCACCAGGACCCGGTTGGCACCGCCAAATTCGTTGCGGTACTCCATGAAGGTTTGCATGTATTCATGCTGCAGCGGCAGGTGCTTTGAGAAACTGGCATCGACACGCAGGTTGGTCAGGCCGTAGCCCATGATCACCGTGATAACCAGAAAGGTTGCAACAATCAGAGGACGAGCCCCGAAGATAATATTTTCAACGCGGTCAAGGAGTGTCGAGATCATTGTCTCGTCTCCTTTTCTTTGCCCGGAAGCTCAAGACGTTTGACGCCATGATCTCCGATCAGGATCAAAGCACCGTCAGCAACCTGCAGGACTTTGACAATGCCTGCTCGGTCTGCCTGAGCATAGAGCTTGAAGCTATGACCTTGATCAGCACTGACTAACAAGGTTCCGGCCAGTCCGGCCAGGACGATGCGGCCGTCATGCAGATGAATGCCATCATTAAGCGTGGCCTGGCTCCCAGACTCGATCTCTGACCAACGATTACCGGCATCTTCGGAACGAAAGAGGTGACCGCGCAAACCGAAGGCCAGGATGCTAGCCTGGCTGAGAGGCAAGCTACCATAAAAGGAGCCTTCATAGGGTGAAGGCAGGCTGAGCCAGGAGCGACAAGCGTCGTCGGAACGATAGAGGTTTCCGGCTTCAGCAGAAACTAAGATTCGACCATTCGGCATGACTGCGATCTGGTTAAGATGGAAGTCGATGCCCCAGTATTCCTCCTCGGAGTATTCCTCCCCGGAGTATTCTTCTTCGGAGTCTTCCTGCCAGGCTTCATCAGCACCGGCATCTTCAGCCGCCAGAGTTGCGGGATTAAAATCAAGAGGATTCCAGCTTCTGCCACCATCTTCAGTCGCCAGGAACAGGCCATAAGCACCCACTGCATAGCCGTAAGTCATATCCCGAAACCAGAGATCAAAGATCGGCCGTTCATCATCGGGATCGGCATAGACCTTCTGCCAGTGGCGACCGCCGTCACGGGTCTGTAAAATAACGCTGTCGTGCCCTGCCACCCAGCCGTTGCTTGGATCTATGAAAAACACGCTGGTCAAGGTTGAGCGGGTTGGCACCTCCTGCTGCTGCCAGGAGACACCATGATCTGCAGAGATCAGGATATGACCGCGCTCGCCGACAACGATGATTTGCTCGCCAATGATCTGGCCATCAAGCAAGAGTGATTTTTCAGCCAACGGCATAATTTGACTGTTAGCGGCAAGAGCAGAGTTTGTGAACAGAGAGAAAGCGAGGATAAAAAGAATCAATCCAGCAACCGGAGAGGATCTGAGGTGTAAATGCAAAAACACTGAAAAACAATTTTTCACGCAAATTCCCTTCTAGCTGCTAGCTACAAGTAGAAGACAAAGCGGCCGAGCCAAGGCCCGGCCACTTTGTTTCAGTTAACCCTGTTGGTCTTTAACGCTTACCGGCACGACGCAGTGCCGATGCCGTGAATTCCTTACCTGTGAAGCTTACATCAAAATTATACATGGAGTGCTCATTATTGAGATTAATCGCAATGTAACGACCCGATTGCAGGTCGTAATGGGTCTCAACCGTTGACCAGAAGGTCGGTACTTCGTAGTAGTTGATGCAATGGCCTTCGGAAACACGCCAGAGCTGATCACGACTGTCGTACTGATCCATGGCCAGAATTTGCCAGGAGTCCTCGTCAATGTAGAAGGTGCGTCTCTTGTAGATATGGCTCGTCCCCTCCTTAAGCGTTGCTTCAACCACCCAAACCCGATGCAATTCGTAGCGCAGGTAGTCAGGATTCAAATGCAGCGGGGTGAGGATATCCTTGTACTTGAGCTTGTCGCTGTGCAGCAGGTAGCTGTTATAAGGGACGTAGATCTCTTTTTTGCCGACCAGCTGCCAATTGTAGCGCTCGGGGCTGCCGTTGTACATATCCACAGTATCGCTGGTGGTCAGACCGTCGCCGCCTTCTTTGGGATTATCGAAAGCAACATTTGGTGCGCGGCGTACGCGACGCTGGCCTGGATTATAGAGCCACGCGCGACGGTTTTCCTTGTTCTGATCAAGAGTCTCATGGACCAGCAGAATGCGACCGGCAACACGGGCCGGAGCGAAAATTTCCTGCTTGAATGTGGCGATGACATTTTTAAATTTCTCTTCTGTCATGCCTTCATGGCTGTAGCGGAAATCACCCTTTTCGTTGAATTGAACCATAGTGAAGTCGCCACCGCGGGTCATCGGCGCAAGACCGAAGTTACGGTCGAATGCATTGCCGCGCCAGCGCAGGATGTGATTCCAGATCGCTTCATTGCCATTTTGCGGAATCGGGAAGGGGATGCCATTGATGGCACCATTCACGCCGTTGCCACCTTCTGCCAGTTGCGCCGTGGTTGCAACCGACTTGGTTGCGTCATAGATGCGCTGCGGCGCAGAAGCGCTGCGATGAGTCGGATAGACGTTCATTTTGTACGACGGGTAAGCCTTGAGCATCGCCTGCTGGCCGGCGGTCAGCTTATCAGCGTACTGACTCATATTGTCAGCCGTCACGGTAAAGAGGGTTTTGTCAGCGGCGTAGGGATCGGGGTGATGCATACCCTTCTCGTAGCCTGCTGGTGGCGTGGTAATACCACCGTCCCAGGCGGGAATGGTGCCGTCGGCGTTGCCGGCTTTTTCACCACCCATGGGGGTGAGATCTTTGCCG
>DAOWJU010000006.1 GCA_030640215.1 Desulfuromonadales bacterium | reverse complement strand
GGTAACGGCAGCCGATGTACAGAGGGCGGCACGTGAGTTTATAAATCTTTCTCGACAGCAGATTGTTCTGGTTGGTGATCCGGAAGAATTCAGTCAGGAGCTTGGGGGATTTGGCTTGCCTGTTGTAGAAGTCGACCTGGATTAACCAGGAGCGAGGTACTTCTTGAGTTCACTACATACAATGATTGATCGTGTCCGGATTTTTCTGGACCGCGACCTTTGGGAGATGGATGCTGCTGATCAGCGTTGGTGGCGGCGTTTTATCCTTAATCAGGGGCAGGTCCTGACTCTGGTTGTCCGTGGTTTTATTGCCGATGGCTGTATGATACGTGCCTCGGCGCTGACTTTTACCACTCTCCTCTCTCTGGTCCCCTTGCTGGCTCTGATGTTTTCGGTTCTCAAAGGGTTTGGTGTTCAGAATGAATTGGAGCCGCTGTTGCTTGACCAGCTGGCGGTCGGCGGTGGTGCGGCGGTTACCAAGATTGTTGAGTACATCAACAATACCGATGTTGCTAATCTTGGTAAGTACGGGTTGCTCTTACTGATTGTCACTGTCTTGACCTTGCTCTCTAATATCGAAAAATCGTTTAACAACGTCTGGGGCGTTGAAGAAACCCGGCCCTTGTTGCGACGTTTTACTGATTATTTTTCGGTGGTGACGATTGGCCCGCTCTTAGTCGTTGTGGCTATTTCCATGACGAGCACCTTAAAGAGCCAGCAGCTTGTTTTGACGCTACTTGAGCATCAGTACGTCGGCGAAGCGTTACTGTCGCTTTTCAAGGTTCTGCCGTTCATGGTGATGTGGTTGGTTTTTGCCGGGCTTTACCTCTTCATGCCGAACGTCAAGGTCAGTCCGCGAGCGGCGTTGATCGGCGGCATCTTCGGTGGCACGCTCTGGCAGATCAGCCAATGGGGATATCTGAACTTTCAGGTTGGAGTGGCGCGTTATAATGCGATTTACGGCACTATGGCCGCTCTGCCGATTCTGATGGTCTGGATCTATCTCTCCTGGATGATCGTACTGCTTGGCCTGGAAATGACTTATGCCACCCAGAATTTGCGAACAATCCGGCAGGATCTTCGCGGCGAACGGGTCAACTACGCCAGTCTTGAATTCATTGCCCTGACAGTTTTACTTTTCGTCGGCCGTCGTTTTTATCTGGGTAAAACTGCGTTGAGCCAGGAAGACTTGGCGACCCAATTAGATGCTCCGCCAAGACTGTTGCGTACCATCCTCTCTGAATTGACCCGCCTTGGCTTTATCGTCGCCACAGATCAGGGCAATGACAATCTAGGCTATCAGCCCGCTCAGGCCTTGGAGAAAATCAAATTGTACGATGTTGTGCATGGGCTTGCTGTGGATGGCACAGACTACAGCCATCTGCGCAATACCAGTGAGCGTGGCGTTGTCGCTGAAGTCGCCGAAACGTTGCAAAAGGCTGAAGAGCAGGCTTTGGCCGGTATGACCTTGCGGGATCTGGTACTGCAAGTCGAAGGTGCTGAGGGTCAGGATGTCGATGAGGTCGCCGAATAACTCTTCAAAGTGAAGGTATGATCTTCGTAGACAGCGTAGGAATATTGAGTGATCCAGTCACCCAGGGCGATGAGTTCTCCATCGCCCAGTTTTTCTTGAAAAGGCTGATGATAGTGGCCGGTGACGATGACCTGGTGGCCTGAGGCGAGGATTGCTTCTGCGTAGGGTTTTAAAATCTCACGGGCTGGCCAGCGACTGCGTCTCTCTCCCGAGCTTTTGCGACTTTCGTAGCCAGCCCGATCGCCAATCTTCAGAAGCAGCCTGTTTGGCAGAGTACGGAGCAGGAAACGAACCAAGCCACTGCGCAACAGCTTACGCAGACGGCGATAACCGGTATCATCAGGGTTGGCCAGATCGCCGTGGGCGAGGAAGATTTTTTTGCCGTCGAGTTCGATAGTGCCGCCGTCCGGGAACACTTGACAATTCAGCCGTTGGGTAAAGACTGGTCCGAGGTGAAAGTCGTGGTTGCCTTCCACATAAACCAGCTTTGTCCCCTGCTGGTGCATGCGTTCAAAGGCATTGATCAGTGGCACATAGTCTTCGAGCACAGTTGCTTTGCCGATCCAGAACTCGAAAATATCACCAAGCAGGATCAACAGGTCCGTTTTACCAGACTGTTCCTCCAGAAAGGCCAGCAGGGCTCGGTAGTTTGGGTCGGTAGGCTTGCAGAGATGCGCGTCTGCGAGGAAAAGGGCTCTCATGGTCGTCACTATAGGTCTGGGATATCGATATGTCAACTACGTGAAGAATGAATAAGTCGTGGCATGGAGAATGAACAAACATGGAACCGATAAGTGATTAAAATATGGGAATAACAGTGGAAGAACAGGCTCCACCAATCATGCAGCGTGTCCGGTGCGGTGCGGTTGAAGGCTGGTGGACAGTCTTTAAAATGATCAAGTTTGTCCTGCCGCTCTATATCGTTGTCGACTTGTGTAAAGCGTATGGGTTGCTCGACAGCCTGGGCACATGGTGTGCTCCGCTCATGGGCTTGTTTGGCCTTCCTGGAGCGACGGCTTTTGCCTTTATTGCCGGGGGTCTGATCAACCTCTATGCCGCGATTGCGGTCCTGGCACCTCTTGATCTGACGCCCTGGCAAGTTACCCAGTGTGGGGTCATGATGGGGATCGCCCATAACCTGGTCCTTGAAGGTGGTGTGTTAAGTAGTACCGGCGCTCGTGGTGGAATCCTGACCCTTTTTCGCATTTTGCTTGCTGCAGTGGCCGGGTGGTTGATGCTGGGTATGCAGGCGCTGGGGGTGGCGGGATGACGGTGCTCTTTGATGCCTGCATCGGGGCGCTGATGCTTTGTGGTAAGCTGGTTATTATAGTCGTACCGTTGGTGGTGATCTTTGAGGTGTTACGCTACGCCAAGGTGTTCCGCAGCCTCGGCTCACGCACCGAACCGGCGATGCGTTGTCTCGGTCTGGGGCGGTCAGCGGTCCTGCCGCTTTTTACCGGGATTTTTCTCGGCATCGCTTACGGTGCAGGAATTATTATCCGTTCAGCAGCCACGGGAGAGATGAGTCGCCGTGAACTCTTTCTTACGGGACTCTTTCTGGCAACCTGTCACGCTGTGGTTGAAGATGTTTTGATTTTTGTTGTCCTGGGCGGTGATGCCGTTGTCATGCTTGGCCTGCGACTGGCTCTGGCGATACTGCTGACCAGCCTGTTGGCCAGGCTCTGGAAGCCGCGGGACGGATCAATCAACACGGAGGTTTGATTCTTGATGACAAATGCTGAAATCATTCTCCCGATCTACGGCATGAGCTGTCAAAAATGTGTTGCCAAGATCACGGCGGCTTTGCAAGCGGTTGATGGGGTGGTTGTGGTTGTCGTTTCGTTAGAGGAGAAGCAGGGCAGGGTGCAGGTAGACGATGGCGGCCCAAGCCGTGAAGAACTTCTAAGTGTCGTCATCGAGGCCGGTTTTCAGATCGTTGCTCCGGTTGCCGAGAATGAAGTTGATGCGTCACAGAGCAGAACTACTGAAAATTCCGTCATCCTGGAAGCAACCAGCACGAGTGCTTTTGTCTTGCAGGGGATGACTTGTGCCAATTGCGCGCAAACGATTGAAAAGGGTATCGCCAAGATGCCTGGTGTCTCTTCTGCTGCCGTAAACTTTGCCGCAGAAAAACTCACTGTTGCCTATGACCCAAGCCTAGTGCAAAATGCCGATCTGATCGCCAGGGTCGACGCTCTTGGTTACCGTGCTGCCGCCGAAGATTCCGAAGATCTGCATGAAGGCCGCACACAGCTCTATTGGCTGATCTTTGCCGCCTGCCTGTCGTTGCCGATCATGCCGTTGATGTGGTTCGCCCCTTTCGGTTCAGCAACCATCTATCTCATCTGCGGTCTTTCGACCCTCGTTCAGTTCAGCGCCGGTTTAACTTTTTATCGCAGCGCCTGGAAATCGCTTAAAAACCTTTCCACCAATATGGATGTGCTGGTCGCCATGGGGATCACAGCAGCCTATGGATATTCGCTGCTGGCTCTCTTTCATATCTTCGGACTCTCCGGTGAAGTCTTCTTCGAAACCAGCGCCATGTTGATCACCTTTATCCGTTTTGGCAAGTGGCTGGAAGCGCGCGCGAAAGGGAAGGCCAGTCAGGCGCTGAAAACGCTTTTGAACTTACAGG